>CAYTDR010000734.1:0-4623 GCA_964436185.1 uncultured Candidatus Obscuribacterales bacterium
GGCGTGGTCTAGCTGGCACTTTCGATATAGCGAGCCTGAAACGGCAGCTTATGCCATTTTTATAAACAATATTACTTTGGAGTTAATTCTCTCGATAACGTCTTCCCTTGCAACTTTCGGACGTTGGTTGCCAATGGTTGCCGCAGGCCCATTCGTCGAAAGGCAGTCGGGAAGCACGTTCCACGGCCTACAAGAAAAGTCGAGAGGCATCAAAGTCGCTGTAGGCCAAGAGCTCGACTAAATTTCGCTCCGTAAATTGGCGAGCTTCTCGAGTTTAGTCCTGTTACACTGAAGTAGGTGAGTGGATATGTATGTATAACAAGCGAACTGATCGTTTCGACCTTTCATATAGCAAAGCTTACCGGTGGTGGCGCCGCGTCGATCCGCCTCCCCCATCCGATCTTCAGGGTGTGGCTAGTTTCCTCATGGACAATGGTTTAATAGTCCATAGCATCAAAGATCGCTGCATCGAATGTGAGTTCAAACCAGGCCGCATCTGGGAAATTCTTAGCGGGATGCCCAGCGATCCACTAATCGAACGCAACTATCAGCTAGCGCGGTCCGCTTTCCTGGCGCGTAACAATAGCATCAACTATTACGTCAAACGGCGAATCTAGAAAGTGTAGACCCGGTCAACCGGAGAGAGCGTCCTGGCTCAGCTAGCGAAGCGTCTCTTTGCGTTAGCTGCCAAAAGTATGGACATGACGATGCTGTAGGGGCTGCGGGTGCTTGCCCAGAGTAAAAGGGCAAAATTGTTCAACGATACAGTATAGGAACACGGTTTAACGTAATAATTCGAAAGTGAGCGGCTTTGATTTCCTTGGAAGAGGCGGTCGGGCTGCGCCTCTTCCAGTGTTCAACGGTCATGCTCGCCAGTTAGATCAGCGAATGCCGGTGTCGATCCGTGCAGTGACGGCGAGCCACTGGTTTGCTGTCACCGTCACTGTCTGCTTCTGTGGACGCGGGTAGACTGAGCTCCTATTGGATGAGGGATGGATGGGCTCGACGACGTAAGTACCTGCTGCGATGCGAAGTTCGAACTTACCGTTGGCATCGGCAGTGGTGCGGGCTACTTCCACGTTGGTTACTGTATCTCTGATGATAATTGTGGCCAGAGGCACGGCCCGGAAACCACCACGACCGCCTGGCTTCGTGGGCTCCTCGACCACCGTGCCTTCGATGCCTGAGTCGATCGAAACCTTGCGGTTCACCTCCACCGAGATCTTCCTGGTGGTTACCTTCCTGCTGGGACGGCGACCACGAGGTCCGGGAAAGCCAGGCGAAGTGACTGCTGTCTCCACCAAAACGACGCCCTTGCTCACCGCATTGACCTCGAATCCGTCGACTACCTTTGCTCCGGAAGGGAGGGAGGATGGTGCTTTCGGCAGGGGACTAATCTGTTTTAGACCGGCGTGTTTGTTCGCATCGATCTTGTCGTTTCGCTCACCGGGCCAAGGATCGGAAAGGGACACGCAGATGAGCTTATCACCAACGTTTAACTTTACCTCCTTGGTCACGTCTACGTTGACGTACACAGTCGCTCGCAGGTTGCGATCTCGTACGATGTGCTCGACCACGCTGGCGTTGTCATCGTATTCGGTGAACTCTCGTATGTTGCCGTTCGTGTCGGTGACCTTGTGGCGAAGCAGAGTGTGACCATCTTCCCGGAAGACCCACTTTTCCGAGCGACCGTCCTGGTATTGGACGGCTCGGCTGTGTTCGCGGGAGACGAGAGACTTCGTTTGGGCATCCCACACGTCGCGGAAGACGCGGGTAGTTGTACTGATGCCGGTTCCGGGCGCGCCCTTCTCGACTTTGACGTTAGGATTGTCTACGAGATCCAGCCCGGCTGAAAGCATGATGAGTGTTTTGAACAGCACTGCCAGAATTCCGACTTCCATTGTTTGCTCCCCATGGCGATTTTTCAACGCAGCAAAGTCGCTCTAGCGCGGCTGTTTAGCTGCATAGACAATCTGGATCGCTGGTGCTGGATAGAGTTTCTCAGGTGATTTCGACTGGACGGATGAAGGGCAATGTAGTGTGAACATGGCAGGTTTACTAATCGGCATTCAAGCCGCTTTGAGCTGTGAAAATTCGCGATCAGTGTGATGCGGAACCCCGGCGTTCGGCTCGATAATCAGTTCTCATACCGCTTTCAATCGGTTATCGAATTTGAACAAATCACAATTCAAAGCTATTCCTAGATCGTGGTTGTGGTATTGGGCGGTAAGCATCGGGCAAGAGGCAACTCTCGCGCTTGATGCGGCTATAAATCTTGCCTTCCGATTCTTGTTTTCTTGCTTGAGGCAATTACTAGTCAGTAAAGGAAGCCCGAGTACAGCTGAAAATCCATGAAAAGCACCCACTTCTCAGACCTTGAGCCACTTGAGCTGCATTACGACAGACGTTTGCCTGGACTGCGAGGATAAATGGCATCAATCCAAACTCAATTTGTAGCTCAGCCAAACTGACTTAGTAGGGTTGATTTCCGACTCTCAGGCTGGAGACAGCTGCACTGATGAGTTCATCTGCTGTGCTTCCGTCCCGTGGGAACGATGCGATTCCGAGGCTAATATTCAAATTCCAGCGTCTATCGATGTCCACCTGGAAGCCACCAGCCAGTCGCTGTTTTATTCTGCTCAGGATGATTTCGGCTCCGCCTCTGTTTGTCTCCGGGCAGATCACCATGAAGGAATCCACACTCAGGCGCGAAGGGGCATCAACGTCTCGCACCGTATCTAGTAGCATGTCTGCAAATGCCCTGACCAGCGTGTCGGAGATAAGCATTCCTCCAGCCGCTGTAACTTCTTCCAGATTGTCCACTCTCGCGACTATCAGGGCGACTGGACGTTTGTACCTGCTTGCTCGCTTGAGTTCTTCGGACAAGAGTCTGGTGATTGTTTTCTGATTATAAAGACCGGTAAGTGAGTCAAGCAGCGCGAGCCGAGTCAGCTCGTCGCCGTCTTTCTGCGTTAAGCTTTCATGAGCCTCCTGCAGATAATTCAGGCTTTGGAGCTCGCCGGTTGCCCTGGCGCCGCCCTTATTTTGGCCAGAAGTCCAGCTGGCACGAAGTTGATGTAGCTTTTGCTTGAAGAGTGAATCTCTTCCTAGTGCTTCTTCTGGATATTCTGGGGCCATGAGGATATCGTCTGCAATTGATTGGCAAGTCGTGCGTACAAGGAGCTAAACCCTTACCATTTGGATAGAGCTTCTCGAAAAGATGATATCACCTTTCTATCTATTCAGGGTATATCAGCGATTGAAATGGCCCGCCCGAAAATCGGGTTGACAGTGGAACTGTGCCTGGTTTAGGGTATTGCGCAATTCAAACGGCTTCTCAGCCAACTGCCCGATAAGGCAGGCGACCTCAGCGCAGTCGTCCGGCGCAGGTTCAAAACCTCGAATTTCACCGCTTCGGGGAAGCAGGTGAGTTGTATTCAGACTCACGTCTGGCGAAAGCAGGTGTGAATTGTATTCAGGCTTCGCTTCAGCGATAGCGTGAGTTTCGTTGACACCGCGCTCGGTCTTCATCGAAGCGATCTCGTTTTTGGGAGCGCCAATCGAGCCGGTTTCATTGGGGGTTCGTAGGTGGTCAGAGAACTGACAACACTCAGGTCACATCGATGATCGAACAGAGATTATATGGATGCCTTATCTCTGCATCTCGGCAAAAGACTTGATGCTTACAGGTTGCTCGGCGGCATTGGAACTCACTTTGCAATGTGATGAGCAGCAGCACGCAAGCAGTTTTTTGTTTTCCATATTGGCTTTGATGAGCAGAAAACTAATCGTGAAGGCAACTATCGTGTGGACTACATGATCGAGATGAATGCCACCGAAATTAACGAAGAACATGAGTGAAATGCCGCTGGCAAACAGGAAGAGGACCTTCTTGCTGCGGTGTTTATAGAAGCCAGGCCCGATTACCGGTAGACAAATTGCCAGAACAATCAGGCTCAAGACTTGATCGTTGATACCGTGAATGATGTTATTCAATCCAATTAAGGGCAATAAAGCGCAGGCAACAGGGAGAATGACACAATCAATCAAACAGACGATTGGTGCGACGATGGCCAGAAATTCCAGCACCGATTTTAGCCAGTGTTTATGCATAAAGCTTCTCGCAGGCTGGGACGACATATGTTTTTTTTAACAACGGTGTAGTTTTAACTCTAACACCAAAGTTTGCATGGTGCTAATGAAATCTTGCCTTTTTGTATTTTGGCTCGTGAGCAAGTGAATACCCGCTCCAATACAGTGATAGAGGAGATTGTTAGTTTAGATAATTTGATTGTCGGAACGCGTATGATTGAGAAAATCAAAATTGAATTGTTGTATTGATGTCAAGAGGCGTAAAGGAACTTCTGTCCTTGCAGTCTCGTCTCCTGTCAATATTATCCGTGATTAAATACTACGCTGATATCACATGTAGTGCGAACAGTGCTGTGGGATTTGTGCCATTGCAGATGGTGGCAAAACCGAGCTTTCATGCAAGCCTAGGTTTTGCCGAACACGAACACCCGTTAACAAGCCCATTGAAGCCTTCCTCACCTCGTTCCTTTGTTTTTTTGTCTTTGATGTAAAGTAGTAAGATGGGCTCGCCCTCGCCCGCGAGCTTTGGGC
>CAYTDR010000735.1:0-4613 GCA_964436185.1 uncultured Candidatus Obscuribacterales bacterium
GGCGAGAAAGGAAAGAGCCGTCATCGACAACGCAGTCGATGTTATCTGCTCAATCGACATGGATGGAAAGTTCGTTGCCACCAACCCTGCTTGCTACGACAACTGGGGTTACTCCCAGGAAGAGCTGCTCGGCAAGCGCTTCATCGAGATTATTGCGCCGCAGGATATCTCCGAAACCATCAAGTCGGTTCGAGCAATCCGGGCTGAGAAGAGCAACATGCAGTTCGAGAACCGGGTGAAGAAAAAAGACGGCAGTGAGATCAGCGTCTCCTGGTCGGCATACTGGTCCGAGAAAGAGCGCGCCATGTTCTGCGTCGCGCACGATATCACCGAGCGCAAACTGGCGGAAGAAGCGATACGAGCCAGTGAAGCCAGAATCAGAACCATCATCAACCACATGATCGTCGGTCTGGTCATCGTCAACCAGGATGGCTATATCGAATCGATGAACCCTCGCGCCGAGCTCATCTTCGGTTATAAGGCCGAGGAGATCGTGGGAAGGCACTTGCTTGCCTTGTTCTCCGACTCCAAGTTCTTCTCCGAGCATAACGACAACGACACGGTATCTTTCATGGAGACGCTCTACAACCAGGCGTTGAACCGCATCGGTGAGTTCGATTGCTTGCGCAAGAACGGTGAAGACTTCCCTGTCGAGCTTTCCATGAGCGAATTGAAGACTCACGAAGGCGAACGCTACATGGCAAACATTCTCGATGTGTCCGAACGTCGAGAAGTGGAGCGCTTGAAGAAAGAATTCGTCTCCACGGTCAGCCACGAACTCCGTACACCGCTTACATCCATTCGTGGTTCACTGACACTGCTGTCAGTCGGCGCCATAGGCAAACTGCCTGAGCAGGCGCAGAAAGTGGTGGCCATCGCGGAAAGAAACACGATTCGCTTGATCGGTTTGATCAACGACATTCTCGATATCGAAAAACTGGACGCCGGCAAACTGGACATGGTCTTCGACAACACCAGTGTGTCCGATATTATGGAACGCTCCGAGCAGGCGGTCAGTTCCTTTGCTTCCAGTAATGGTGTCAAGCTAGAAATTATGCCCAGTGATGTTCTCGTCTTTGCTGATGGCGACAGAATCGTCCAGGTTCTTGTAAACCTGCTCTCCAACGCCATCAAATTCTCCGAAGCCGGTCAGACCGTCACCGTCGTGGTCGAGAACGCTGCTGGTTTCGTTCAGATCAAAGTGATCGACAGAGGCAGGGGCATACCGGAGAAGTTCAAGAAGCTGCTATTCCAGCGCTTCCAACAGGTGGAAGCCTCGGACGCCAAGAAGAAAGGTGGTACCGGTCTCGGTCTGGCAATCTGCAAGGGCATCATCGAGCAGCACGGTGGTCAGATTGGCGTCACTTCCGAAGAAGGCAAAGGTTCGACTTTCTGGTTCCGCGTACCTCCAGCCAAGACCGACAGCACGCTCATCGTGACGCCACAAAAAGAGACTATGCCAAGCTAGATGAGTGATTTTCCTGTCATGCGAGGAATAAATCTGTAGGGCTGGCGCTATTTGATCTAATAAGCATCCGCAAAGCTCACCGTGATAATATGACTCGGCTAGATCGAATAGAAACCGGCAGTAGCAAAGAAGAAAGGGGATGTCGCGCCAATGAAGGTTCTCATAATTGACGATGAGGAGGACTTTCGAACAATCGCCAGTAGTTGCCTTGGGCTCCTTGGTGGAGCCGAAGTTGTGGAGGCATCATGCGGCGAGGAAGGACTCAAGAAAGCTGAGAAGGATCAGCCTGATGTCATATTACTGGATCTGGTGATGCCAGAAATGGATGGCATACAGACTTTGACCAATATGCGCAAGAACCCCGCTACAGAAGACATTCCTGTCATTTTCGTAACGACGAAGGGTATGTTTGACGAATTCGAAGAAATGAAAAAGCTGGGGGCGCTCGCTGTTATCACCAAGCCTTTTGATCCGGTCAAACTGGGAGACCAGATAAGAGAGATTCTGGGTAACTCGAACAGGAAGGTGTCATAGACGGTGGATTTCAAGTAATAGCTTTTAAAGGGGATGCGATATGAGCCTTAGAGTTCTCATTATTGATGATGAAGAAGACACAAGAGAGATAGCCAAAATGAGTCTCGAGATTCTTGGTGGGCTCAATGTGATTGAAGCAGTCAATGGAAAAGTAGGCATCGACATAGCTTCAAGAGAAAAGCCCGATGTTATTCTGCTCGACATGATGATGCCGATTATGGATGGACCGGCGACTCTGGAAGCGTTGAGGTCGAACGAGCATACGAAGGACATTCCAGTCATTTTCCTGACGGCGAAGGCGATGACTTCCGAGATTGAAAAACTGAAAAGGATGGGTGCCACAGGGGTGCTGACCAAGCCCTTTGATCCCACTACCTTAGCCACTCAAATGAAAGCAATTCTGGAGGGCTGACTTTAAATGCAGTCCTGGAGCGAGACCTTTGGAGAGCTCAAGGAAAAGTATCTCAGACGCTCGAAAGAGAGACTTTCTGAGATCCTGGAGACACTCGACGGTCTCTATAGAAACCCTTCTGACGCAAACTTGATCAAGAGTTTGAGCCGCAACTTCCACTGGTTGGCCGGCTCGGGCTCTATGTATGGTTTCAAACAAGTCTCTAAGCTAGGCGCAGAGGGTGAGCAATACTGCGAAAAACTTTTGCGTGATGATTTAAAAACCCCTGCTGACGTTCAATTTCTCAAAGAGATGATCAGCGATCTGACTGTCCTCTTCACGGCCGGCGACGAGAACGGCGAAGCGCCGAGAACCTTGAATCTTGGCGAGGCAACTCAATCGAGAGAACCTGATGGTCAGGTTTCAATTCTCATCGTTGATGAGGATGAACGTAATACTGAGCTTCTAGTTGCCATGGTCGAGGAAAACGGCATGGCTGTTGAGACTGCCAGGCACATCTCGGGCGCTATGGCAGCGCTCTCGAAGCGAATGCCTGAAGGGATGATCCTTGAGATACCGCTGCCTGACGGCGATGCGTACGAACTTGTAGAGCGCGTTCGCACCATGCCGCAGGGCGAAGAGCCGGCAATCATCATTGTCAGCAAACAAACAGGTTTTCTAGATAAAGTTCGCTCGATTCACTGTGGTGCTGATGCCCATTTTGAGCAACCGGTCGATTTAAAGGCGTTGTTTCGCCGCTTGCGTTATCTCATCGACAAGAGACGGCAGGAGCCACCGAGGATTTTGTCGGTCGAGGACGATCCGGATCAGGCGGCGTTTATCCGTGCATTTCTCGAGTCTGCCGGCTATCAGGTGAGAACTTGCACTGACCCGAAGAACTTCGACTCATTCATGTCTCAGTTTCACCCTGACCTTGTATTGCTCGATGTCATGCTTCCAGGCATGACTGGTTACGAGCTGGCTCGTTATATACGGCAGGACGAGCGGCATGCCACCTTGCCAATTCTTTTTCTCACTACTCAAGGACAGCTCGACGCGCGCATCGAGAGTGCTCGCGCCGGCGGTGACGATCACCTGGTTAAGCCTGTGCCACCAGCTTTGTTGTTGAACAGTGTCTCGTCCAGGCTGGAGCGAGCGCGTTTCTTGAAGACATTGCTGCACAAAGATGGTTTGACCAATCTACTCAATCACACAGCTTTTATGGAACAAGGGCTGCAGGTAGTTGCCCAGCAGAAGCGTCGTTCTGGCTTCGTGGCGTTGATTATGCTGGACGTCGACTACTTCAAATCAGTCAATGAAAGACATGGTTATCCGGGCGGGGACAAAGTACTGGTGGCGCTTTCGTTGCTCTTGCGCAGGCGCCTGAGACAATCGGATATTCTTGGACGAATCGGTGGCGATGAGTTTGGTATCATCGCTGAAGGGCTGGATGAGAAGGAAGCGGTGACGCTTGCCACCAGATTGCTGGCGGATTTCGCCGCCATTCAGCACACGACACTCTCTCATTCCGGTTTCTTTGCCACTTGCTCATCCGGCGTCGCCATGCTTGATGCGCGTTCAATGTCGCTTGAGTCCTGGATCGGCGAAGGGTACAAAGCCTTGAACACAGCCAAGAATCAGGGAAGAAACTGCGCAATACTGGCTGGTAATCAACATTCGAGATGACTAGGCAGGAACGACCCATTGCAGTTCTCGGACCCGGCTCATGGGGCGCCACTCTCGCTTGGCTCTATGCCAGCGAGAATCGCTTGTCTGTGCGGCTCTGGGGCAGAGATCCGGAGAAGATTCGCCAGATCGAGAAAAGCGGATGTCTGGATCAGCCGCTGCCGGTGAGGATTCCGCCCTTGCTCGAGCTGGAGACCGATCTGGAACGCGCACTCTCTGGTGTTTCGCTTGTCATTCTTGCCTGCACCGCTCGCTCCATGCGTGAGCTGATGAACAGAGTGGCGGCAATCCTGGCAAGAGAAGAAGAGCCGCCAATAATGATCAGTGTCGTCAAAGGACTGGAGTCAGAGACATTGATGCGCATGTCCGAAGTGATCGAAGCGGAGATGCCTAACAGTAAGGTTTGCAGCCTTTCCGGTCCCAATCTTTCATATGAGATTCGCAGTCAATTGCCTTGTGCCGCAGTGGTGGCAGGTAAGGATCAGCAGACTGCCACCGAGGTGCAGACGATCTTGAATAATCGCAAGATCAGGC
>CAYTDR010000736.1:0-4593 GCA_964436185.1 uncultured Candidatus Obscuribacterales bacterium
AATTAAGAACCTCTATCTGCGAGCGTCCCAAGCGAGTGACGCAATCCTGCAGTGTTTTGTTTAGGTTCGAAAGAATTTATTCCGCAACGATAGTAAGTAATTAGACAACCCGGCGGAAAGAGCAAATCATGGATGCGCAACAGCTTCGCGATCGACTGTCGAGACACCTTAACGAAGATGGTGACCTTGATCCGCGGTGGGAACGGTTCCTATATTATGATCGGCACACGAACTTATTCGAGTCGCGACTAACCATGCAAGAAGCCCTCGTCGAGGTGACATCTGCTATTTCTCACTTCCAATTCGCATTCGTGCATGGTCTTCACACCTCACGATTACGATCCAATAACAGGCAGTCCAGAGGGGATCTCCAAAGCGATTGACCGATGCAACAGTTGCGTCGGACGCGTGCGTCCTGCCTCGATTGATGCTAACCCAGGTCGGCCATATAGTGATCCGCCTCACGTCTTAGCCGGCCCTTAAGATGATCCGGGCAGGTCTTTTCTAGTTCCCCGGAAGGCTTTGTGTATAACTCTGGATCGCTCCAATAGGACTTCTTTTTAGCATCTACTGGCGACGCAGGCTCCTTCGCCCATCTCCACAAGGCATCACTCACGTGTCCCTTGCGTATAACTACAATATGGAGCTGTCTGTTATCTCGAGGTTTATTAGCGTAATAATTTGCCCCGGTTTCGAACTGTACTGTCCAGTCTTCGGTATTATTGCTGTTTTTTACTTCACCCCTTGCAATCACTACAAAGTCGGTTATCGGCGTGGAGAGCAATTCCGGATTGTTCATGTAGGCGGCATAACGCAAGGGGTTGTTCTTGAATGCGAAAATTAGCATTTCTATTTGCTCTGGCTTGCAGGTTTTCAGTTGTTCCACGAGATGGGCTAGCTGCTCCCTACGCCAACGACACTTACTGTCGTTTCTCCAGCTTGAAATCAAATTTTCGTCATTGAACAAATAGTCGTCCAGATCCCCCCTGTATTCTTCGTCCACGCCAAGTTTTTTTAGTTGGGAGTCAAGTCGCTCCCTTGCCAACTTAGTTCTTTGGATAGGATCAGAGTTGTTATTCAGCTCTTCATCAGTTAGTAGCTTATTCAACGGTTCAGTCGCGACATTTGGATCATCCTCTGCCCTCTTCAGCTTGGCTTTCGGGCGGGGGCCTCCCTCTGCTTTCCCTTCTGGTTCCCATGCAGGTGGTGGCAGCTTCTTTGGTTCGCCAGGCTTGGGCTCCGTAAATCTGCCTTTTGGTGCAACAGTATCCGGATTTGCCGAATCAGAAGGTAAAGCCTTTCCTTCAGCCATTCGGTTTACGAATTTCATTGCCTCAGAGCGGGCACCATACATTTTTGCGAAGTGTGCCTGTAGTGCTTCTGCGGGGATGCCAGCTTCATAAGCCGCGATAAGGAATTCTCTTTCGAATGAATCGCGGCTGCGTCCGAGGACTTCAAGTCCATCATTTTTGTTAGCGAATTCTTCCGGTTGAGAGGCGGCAAATCTCTTGTACAAAGGCGAAATTGGTTTGCCACCTTCAGCCATTTGCCGGACGTGGTACATCTCTTCGAACATGATGAAAGCGTGTTCGGCTACGATTCGCTGACCGTAAGAACTCTCTAGCACCCTGGTCATGATTGCTTTTTGTGCGGAGGTAAGCGGTCTTCCACTCGTTGTAACGGTAGGTTTGAGAAGATCAACTTGGGTGCCGTCAGAAAGTTTGACTATCGTGCGAGGTTCTGTGATACCAAATTTTCCATTCGAGTAAAGTGTGGCGTCGCCGATATCCCGCATGCCATTGACATGTTCAATGACCTTACCGCTCAAAATATCTTCAGCGCTGATTTCGAGCGGTTTGTTCGATACTTTGAGCCCGGCTGGTCTTGTCTGGGCGTTGAGGGCCATGTCGTAGGCTTTTGCATAATCACCTCTGGACATTGCTTTTGCAGAACCAGTCATCCAGGAGGCGTCTTTGCCCAGTGCGTCTGGCGCGGTGCCGGGATTTCTGGCAGGATTCCAGGGACGGACTACTTCATCGGCCGCGCCGCCTGCAAGCGTTTTTGCTCCAGATGGCTGAACGGCTTGTTTTTCGGCAGCCATTCTTGTTTCAGGCTCAAGTAGCATTGGTTGAGCCCTACGCGCTCCTGGCCCTTCTGAGTTCTCGGGTAAGCACCGCTGGCGGTTTTTTGAGCTGATACCGCTTCTGGTGCCGCTGTATGTGCCGTGTGCGAAAGACCATGCCACACCGACTGCTACAACCGGCAGTTTCAACTTCATTTGACGGTCCGCGAAATTGATTCCTGAAAGCGCAAGCGCAGGCCCCATTGCCCTGGGTATGGTGGACATCAATTGTTTTCCGAGAGAGACTTCGACTGCTCTGGTAGCAGCAGCTCTGCCACCAGTGAGGACGCGACCGATTTTCGCGCCGGCACTGCCGACGCCCTGGCAGACGAGATTCATCTCGAACTCCATTCGATATTGATCCCAGAGCATCTTGCCTGTGTTGACAACATCAGGATTGTAGAACGCCATACTCACGGGATCGTATTGCTTACGTCCCTTGATCAGGTCGACAACGAAGGAACCGTGGTCTTGCATTCCCATCGCGTAAAGAAGCTCATCGACCCCATGGTTGGTGGCAGTTGCCACAAGTGGTACTAAAACCAGTGCTACGCCTTTGCCGCCGGGAATCATTTCGCAGAGCACTTGTGTCGTGACTGTCGTGATGACGACTGCGGCAATACGAATACCGTCTGCCAGAAGCCGTTCCGTCCATTCTCGATTTTTTAGACTGCCATCAGTGCATTTGTTGAGGAACTCAGCCAAATCTCGATTGCTTTTGGATTCAGGGTTGATGGGCTCCGCGAGCTTTTCGAGCTTTTCTAATAAGGCCTTGTTGAACGCTTTTGCTTTTCCTTCCGGCAGTTGCAGATATTTGGCTCTCAGAGCCTCCTGCAACTTGAGAATGTCGTCGCGAGTCGTGGTATCGTCTATAATGCCTTTGACGTCGGATGCGGATTTCCCAAGATGGTCGATGAGAGCCTGACTGCGCTTGCCGTCTTCAGTCATTTTTGCGATCTGGAAGAGATACTGCATGTTAGATGTCGCTTTGCAGTACTCGGCTACTTTCTTATTGACGGCCGAGACTGCCGGCTGAGCAAGAATCTCAGATTCACATCGATTCAAAACTGAGCTGGTCATCAAGTCCGAGAGTGCTTTCAATCCTGGATCCGAGCAATTGCATTCCTTGAGCGAAGCCGCTGTATCCAGGGCTTGTTGCAGACGTTCCTCCGGTGAACCTTTGAACTCCGGTATCCTTGCACAAGGGGCTGCGCCTAAATTGTGCATGTGCCGCCATAGAGTCTGGAAATCTTGATCTAACTTGGCTGGCAGCTTGTTTTGTGACCAGAGCTGAATAAGCAAGTTGTCGGCATTTTCGTTTTGTCCCGAGAGGCGGAGTTGTTGATAACGCAGCGTCGCCTCAGCAGTCATCAGTTCGTTGACTTTCTGGAGATTCTCTTCGAGCTTTCTCTTACCTTCCGCCATGCGCGCTTGCACACGGTCCTGGTAGACATTTACATTCAGACCTTCGTAGCGCTCGAGCCATTTCGTGATTTGCTCCAATCGCAACTCTTTCTCAGATTTTTTGTCGGTAGCTTTGTCGGACTCTTGTATGAGTTCTTTCAAAAGCGGACTTTGCAGCGGTGTGGCCTCGGTCCTTTCTGCACTCACTTCTCCCGACAAACGAGCCTGCTCGCTGAGTAGCACAGCATGAGCTTCAGGTCCGTAGGGCAGTTCGGACAAGTCTGTAGGCAGAACAGGGACTCGTTTTTTGTCCACTATCTCGTATTTGATTTCTGGATTGGGCAGAAGTGGTTTTCCGGGAAGCCCGAAGCCGCCTGTGGCAGCGGCGAGAGGTGCAGGCGCGACTTCTTTCTCTCCCGTCGTCAGAATCTGGCTATCTCTTTCTAGCTGTTGCACCAACTGTTTATTTTCCGATCTGAGTTGTTCAATCTCCCCTGTGATCTGTTTATCCATGTTCAGCAAGAAGCTCATGAACTCGTGGTTCTCTCCTGCGGACAGGGCTCTTGCAATCACATCGACATTTGCTTTCTTCTCCGGAGAGACGCCGGCGTTTGAAAGAAGCTCTCGCTGCGTCGACTCCGGAAGCCGGTCGAAAGCGGCACTTGCATTGAGAATCTGCAATGCAGTTTCGAATCGTTTCTGCTTGCTTGTTAAGTTACCGGATGACCGATCGTTGACGTTCGGCGGCGCATCGAGACTGATCTGATCGATCGAATAGCTTTGTTCTGCGTCTACAGAAAAATCGAGAGCGGGCGGCATCGTTTCGCCTTCACCAGTTTTGTCGATTTGCTCCAGGATCTCGGCACTACGCTGTTCTGCATTCGGCACTCCCAGTTGATGCAGAATCAGTGCGAAGGAGGGCTGAACATTCGATCCGGGCAAGAGCTTGAAGATACGCTCTTGTTCGTCTACTGGGAGTTGGTCAGCGCTGCCCATAAGGTCAATGGTGGCCGCCTGAAACGTCGAAAATAGCATCGGGCTCCACTGTTGCTGCTCCAATTTAGTCA
>CAYTDR010000737.1:0-4589 GCA_964436185.1 uncultured Candidatus Obscuribacterales bacterium
ATTAGTGAATGCATTATTGGGCAAAACATCTCAGGTTCGCTCCGCAACTCAGGAATAGTTTCACTATCGCTCGAGAATTGCCATCTTGAGCGCGGAGTTGTGGAAAGAGTAGCGGGACGTAACCTAATGGACCTCAACCTGAAAAAAACCTATCTTACTGCCGAGGAAATTCATAGCATAAGCAGAAACCGACAGCTCAGGCGGCTTTCGCTCTCAAACGTGGTCGATGATGATACTACTTATTTATCCCGGATGCGCATCACCGATCTAACGATCAGCGACAGTCCAAAGATCTCCGTTGAAGGCTTGCGGAGGCTGGGAACGATGAAGTCGCTCAAGTACATGTCCGTAGATAGATCAGTCTCGGAAGATATCAAACGAGAATTTCGCAAGTCCAACCGAAGGTTCAGTATTTAGAATTCTTCTGCGGTACTTTCCGTTTTCAACTGCGCCAGACGTCGAGGACGAACTCCGCGACTTTGGCTGGACTGAAGCCAACGTCATCCAGCAGTACGGACCGTGCACCATGCTCGATGAAGCGATCGGGAAGACCGTAGCAGAGGATCTCAGCTTGCTTGGCTCGTGATTTCAATCGGTTTTGTGCCGCCCATTCGAGAACGGCTGCGCCGAATCCACCGGTCAGACAGCCTTCTTCGATTGTGACTATCGTCAGGGAAGGATCTTCTACAAACGATTTGAGCATCACATGATCGAGAGGCTTGATGCATCGAGCATTAACTACGGTGGCATCTAATCCTTGAGCACGCAGAGCCGGAAGCGCGTCGAGTGCCATTTGCACCATAGCACCACAAGCGAGAATGACTACATGAGACGAGTTGCCTGAGTGCGATTCAGAAGGTACGGCAAAAGTGGTGTCATAGACACCGGCATTGACGATTTCCCATTTTCTGAAATCAATAGCTTCGAACTGACTCGAATCTTCCGGCAGCAATTGCGCATTAATAGCGGTATCACGGGGGAAGCGAACGGCAACAGGTCCGCTCGATTCTTTTAGAGCGGTGTAGATCATGCTTCTTAGTTCCGGGGCGTCTTTAGGTGCCAGAACAGTGAAGTTAGGAACGCTTCGCAAGTAAGCGATATCGAAGACTCCCTGGTGAGTTTCACCATCTTCGACGATGCCACCGCGATCGACACCGAAGAGAACGGGCAAATTCATAATGGCAACGTCATGAATTACCTGGTCCATTGCTCGTTGAAGGAACGTCGAGTAAATCGATACTACGGGCTTCAATCCGGCGCGTGCCATTCCAGCAGCCATCGTGACGGCATGTTGTTCGCAGATTGCTACGTCGAAGAATCGCTCGGGATAGGCTTTCTCGAATTTGACGACACCGCTGCCCTCTGCTGTAGCAGGTGTGATTGTCATCACATTCGGTTCCACTTTCGCAACATCGATCAGAGTGTTAGTGAAAACATCCGAGTATGTAAGAGACTTAGGTTGCTTGTCGGGAGCAGGGGCGGGTTCTACCTTCGGCTCCAGGCTGAACGCTTTGACTCCGTGATACTTGATCGAGTCCTGTTCTGCTGGTGTGTAACCCTTGCCTTTTCGAGTGATGAGGTGAACGATGTGAGGACCGCTCTTGTCTTTCACCTTCGCGAGCACGTCAATCACAGCACCGACATCATGACCGTCGATCGGACCGGAGTAGTTAATGCCAAGTTTCTCGAAAACTATTCCAGGCGTATCCAGGCGCTCTTTCGCTTCCTGCTTGACCGATTCGATCAAACGCAGAATGTTCTCATCCAACGAAGCACCATCCAACCAGTTTTCAATCCAGTCGATCTTTTCCTTGATGTCTTTATAAAAGAAAGTTTCTTTAATCCGCTTCATATATTGCGAGAATCCACCGAGATTTTCGCTTATCGACATTTCATTGTCGTTGAGCAGAATTACGACATCCTTTTGAATATGACCAAGATGATTAATCGCCTCCAGCGCCATTCCACCAGTTAGTCCGCCATCGCCAATCAAGGCGATAACTTTGTGGTCGCTCTTCAGGTGATCTCTGGCAATTGCCATACCGACGGCGAGCGATATGGAAGTCGAGCTGTGTCCGGCTACGAAGGCGTCATGAGCGCTCTCTGAGGGATGAATAAATCCGGATAGACCACGGAACTTTCTCAGCGTGTGGAAACGATCGCGTCTGCCTGTGAGCAACTTATGAACATAAGCCTGATGACCGACGTCCCATAGAATTTGATCTTTGGGCGAGTTGAAAACGTAATGCAAGCCCAGCGTAATCTCGACGATGCCTAGATTGGACGCCAGGTGTCCTCCGGTAATGTTGAGATTGTGCACAATCTCATTGCGAATCTCGCTCGAAAGGCTCTTCAGCTCGTTGACTGAGAGTTTCTTAAGGTCGTTTGGCGCTACAATGGCATCCAGAAACGATGTCGGAGGCTTGACTAGAGTCTGCATAAACCCTGGAACTTCCTGTACTACAAGGAATTTATACCGACATAATAACAACCACCTCTAGTGTCGGATCTTAATAAATTGGCCTTGAACGCTCATTTGATCGTAGATTTAACAGCCAAACCCGCATACAGTGAGTAGAAGAAGTACGCAAATTTATATAAACAACGGGAGATATAGTTGATGCTTGTAACTCTGCTAGTCAAGACTTCCATAAGTGTCGCTTTGGCAGGGATTATCGTCAGCCCGCCGAACGTTAAGCAGTCTGAAACGCTCTTAAGATATAACGGACTTTTACCTACTCAGGAAGCCAGCCGCGGGTTCAATCGAACTTCGTTCGAGCAATTGCTTGTTCTCGATTCGGACAATATCAAAAGTGGTGCTGATCAATCAAATACAAATGAAAAGGCACCAGCGGAAAAAACAAACCAAGAAGTTTCTGAGACAGAGAAGACTGCTCCTACAGAAGGTCTTCCGCTGGTAGGAACCGATGATGGCGATAAGCTGTCCGATCCGAAAGAATTGAAGGTCAACGCAAGTCAACTGGGTCTTACATCGACGCCGGAGGAGCAAAAGCGGGCAGCCAAAGCCAATCGTGAATTCACCGGCAAGGTACGCGGTTCCATGTGCCTGTCTTGTCTAAAAACTTTGAGAAAGGATATTTTGGCTAAAGATGGTGTGATGACGGTCGACGTTAAGGTCATACAGAGAACCAAGGATGGCTCGGAACCGGAAGAGAAGGTCATTCGCATTGGTCCTGATGATCCACCTATATCCCAGAAAGAGTTGGACAGACTTCAGAAAGAAGCGGATGCTCAAGTCCCTCGCGAGGCATCCCTCAGTGTGAAATATATTGAATCGAAATTGACGGCCGCGGATTTGAAACGAACCATCAAGTCACACGACTTCAAGCTTTCCTCATTCCACGACGACAAACTAATTCGTTGAGGTGAGGAGAACATTGCAGAGATTCGACGGTTTGTTCTTCAGCAACCGTGAGCTCCGGGGTGCTTTTAGTGAATGCTTTGGAGCGTTCTCACGTTCTGCATCGTCTGGGTGTGCATCGGCGAGATACCGAAATGAAGAAGCACCCGGACTATCTCCGGGTGCTCTTCTGGCACAGAGGACCAATCAACCTGTCAAATCTCTTCTAACCTTCGGACTTGATGCAGTGGTTCCTCCCGCCGTTCCTAGCCCATGGCATTTTTGGACTGGACGATCTCGTATAGAACCCCTTTGTATAGAAGTCGGAGTTCTTTTCCTACTGATAGATATTTTGCAATACCCGGTTCGCTCTTAAGCAAGTCGAAATACTCTTTCGAACCAAACACAATTTTCGTCGCTTTTCCCTTGGCTGAAAGCGCTTCACTATCGATCCATCCCTGATCAGTGGAGTAGAAGGTTTTCTCTCCTATCGTTTTAACTTGCTTCTGGCTCTTCGTTTCAGCCTTCGAAAGATATGTCGAATTTTTCAAATCGCTTACCTCTTTCGCTTTTTCGACAGCATCTTTTCCTGTCGTTGCATGGGAGATAGTGCCTGAACCGAAAAGCATTCCTCTAACTGCAGATTCGGATCTCTCACGATCTCCAGCGCCGAAGCGACCAGCAGCCTCCGACTTAGGATGGCTTGCACTCAGAGAACCACTTGGCACTGTGCCATTTGTAGCACCTGCTAACGGATTGTAGCCTTCTCCACTACCGCCCGCCCCAGCTCGCGCGACACCAGCCTTTCTATAGTCATGTATCACAGGACGTTCGTCGAGAATATTGGCTGTTCGGGGAGCATTGTAAAAATGTGCCCCTTCAAGAGCATGGGATTTTTTATTGCCACGCAGTGCAGTAAACCTACCCGATGCCACCGTATGTGGGGCGCCAGGACGGGACGCGTTAAATCCCATCATTGGAACCGGCACTGACTGAGCCAAACGTTGGTTCTCGCTGGGATCCGTCACCAGATATGATGTGTACTTCGATATAATTCCGTGCTGTTTGGACAGCTCCACGATCTCATCAATCACTTCTCGATTTTCATCGTTGGCCTCTGCTACTTCCGTCAGGTAGCCAATTCTCCTCATAGCCCACAGCTTTGACAGATGAGAGTTTGCCGGCTCCTTGTCTGCAAATGTTAGTGGAAATGAGTAGGTCTTAGGAG
>CAYTDR010000738.1:0-4570 GCA_964436185.1 uncultured Candidatus Obscuribacterales bacterium
AGGAGTGCCGTCTCACTCGTTCAAACCGCCTAAAAGGAATACTGAGCAGGTGGTTTGAAAGCTACTGGGAAACCACCTCACGAAGCCGCAGGATTCAAAAGCAAGTCTGCAAGCGCTTTGATTTCCACTTTGGAGGGTGCATGCAAAGATCACTTACAAATCCAAGACTTCATTTCAATTCGAATCTGCCAACGTTCGAGCGATTCATCTGGCCTGTCGTAAGAGTACTTAAAGACGGCAGAGGAACCGAGACTTTTGACAATGTTGTAGACCAAATCGTCACCGCCGGTAGAGTTATTTTGGCCATTGACGATGCCGATTTGAAAGTTCTACGGCTGAGAATCAATCGAGCAATCGACGTGCTGACAGACGCCGGCATAGTGTTCAGAACGCCCAAGTCGACTTTGACGCTCTCCTGGTGGGGCAAAGTCCATTCGAAAACAGACATTGAAGATGTAATCTGGCGTGTCGCGGGTATCGAGATCGAAGGAGCGAGAGAGCCATTCGACTCCTGGCATAGTGCGCTCAATCGACCTCATTTAATTAGCGATCCTCATTCATTGCCTGTAGAAAGTCCACAAAACCTGCTTATACAGCCGATTGCGATCTCATCTGAGGAACGCTCTCAAACGATAGAAGATATAGTGGCGCTCGGATTCGTAGAAAGTCGCTCCAGCGATACGGTTCCGCCATTTTTGACGAATGCGGACAAAGTCAATCGCAAACAACTCAGAAAGCGGATGGGAACGGTCATTTACGATCTTTACTTATACATAAAAGAATTTCTCGCAGAATTGAATCCCAAACTGGAGAAAAAGGTTTGTCAGCGGACTTCGTCCCGATTGCTCTCCAAGTACAAGATGCGTGTAGGAACGCCTTTCTTATCGTTTCTAGTCGGGCTAACGTGCGGCAAGTGGAAACCGTTCAGACGCAGACACAAAAACGAATCAACGTCGCAGACACGCGAATTGTAAGCCGCTAAGAATCAGCCCCACGAGCTGAAAGCCGTTTAATCCCGACTGAGGATCTGGCGTCCAAAGCCGCAAACTTTACCTCTTCGATCTCCTGCATTCGCTCCGGCACTCTTGCATTAGTCATCTTAGCGACCAACTCCTCAATAACAGGCGTCACGTGCGGATTGTTCTCTTTCGGAGATAACACCACATGCGGTGAAGGGTCTTTTCCCGTCAGAATGAAATACAGCATCGCCCCAAGCGAGTACACATCCGACTGGCGGATGATGACACCAGTCAATCTTTCCGGTGCCGCATAGGCGAATGACAGGCCGGGACAGAGGTTCGACAAAGACTGAATTCTGGCGACGATCGGATGCTCGACCATTTTTGGTGCACCGTCAGCGGTGATGACGAAGGTATCCGGCGAGAGAAAGCCATACCCCGGTCGAACCTGAAAGAAGCCTTCGCTGACACTGGCAACGAGCTGCTCGGCATGCAGCGACGAGACAATATCGCAAAGATCGATCAAGATATCCAGGGCGCGTTCTACGGACAGGGGATGCTGTTCGCGAATATACTTGCGCAGGGCTGTTCCCTCTACATGCTCGCTGACCACAAATCCGCGGCCTTGTTCTACAAAGACGTCGAGCCAACGTGCGATACCGCTGGCAGTATAAAATGTAGTATCACGCACTTCCATCTCGAAACGGCACAAAAGCCGCTCGGTATAACCGGAACGGTCAGGCGGAAAGATGAATTGACGGATAGAGACAGTTCTAATTTCCTCCAACGCCAGCGGCTTGCTGTCGTCCTTTACGCCGACGAGCGTGACATCGCTGTCCGCGTCTAAATGCCTATCATCCACTCGTGCCAGGTATGTAACTCCCGAAAGTGAGAATCCTTTGAGCGCCAGTATTTCGTATCGATTCTTTTTCAGTCGAGTTCCAGGTTCTAGCACCAGCTCCGGTGCTATTGCTTTTGCCTTTCTAAGCCGACCGATTCCGATGCCAAGACGCCAGGACCAACCGTAGCGATATCTGAGTGCGGACTCCTGTCCCGGCTGAACCGCCAGAGACAGAGCTGGAGAGGAGATTGCATGTCTTGCATATCTGGACAACGCCTGGATAAGAAAATCGAAATCATCCTTGCTCTCGAAGTCGCGAGAGTCGAGCAAAAGTGCCTCGCCGTTGAAGGTTCTAACACTGAGTACGTCGTAACCACCCTCGGCAAAATCACGATTATGTCTCTCGAGATGGATTAGCGCAATGTCCTTGAGATTGATAGGATTAGATCTCAAGTTGATACCAAATGCGCACCAACTGAGAGAGATAGAAGTTGGCGACAATTGAATGTAATCCGCTGTCAATCCGCTTCTAATGTGGAGACTTTTTCTGCCGATCATCAACCCAAAGTACCACAAGCAAAATAGCGAAAAAGAGAATCCGACCATGGTGATCGGCAGCAGAGGAGTCATTGAATCGTAAGCGATAGTAGCAACTACTGCTCCGCTATATGTCAGAGCCAAGGTGATCGCCAAAAAGGGATAGATATGCGATGTGAAGAAGGCCGAAAAGAGGAAACGGTTGAGGCTGAGCGGCGTCAAGGCACTGTATGCACAACCACCTTTTCCATATTTGATTCGGAAACGGGACTGGGTTGTCCAGGGTTGAGGCGCATAGTAATAGATGTCTTGTCTAAGATCCAGAATCGGCTCGATCACTCGGCGATCCGCAGACAGCTCTTCTGAACCGTTGCCGTTGGTGTCGAAATCACTCATCCTTGTCACTCAGTCCTTGCAGGAAACTGTTTCGACAACTGCTCGTCAAAATTTTTCTCGCTTCGGTAATAGATATTCGCTTGTCCGGTTGGGGCTCGGTCGAAGCAAGTATCATCTCTCGCAGAGGCTGGGAAATATTAGCGCATCGGTGAAATGAAGGTTGCTCGAAATGCTCCGGATGTCTTCTAGCCAGAAGATAATAGGCAATCTTTCCGAATGAATAGACATCCGCGGCCGCTCCCACTTCTGCCTGCAGCACTTCCGGTGCGATGTACGAGGGATTGCCCAAGAGATAACCAGTTCTATGCGTAAGCAGCGCGACCACGCCGGGGGGAGTAAGAATCAAAGGCTCTCTTCGAGAACGGGCAAAACGAATGTTGGAAGGATCGAGTATTCCAAAGATGACTGGTTTCTCTAACTTGTGCAGCTCTTCAATCACATAGGCCAGATATTCCAGTCGTTCAATTATGGTGGCACTTCTTCCTCTGGACTTTAGCTCCTTGTTTAGAAGCATTGTCACAGTATCAGTGGAAAGGTCTTCGTTAGTAATAAAGAATCGATCGAATTGAGGAATGACCTCAACGGGACGTAAGATTATTTGAATCGGCGAAGGAGTGCTTGTTTTGAGACGAATCCAGAGAGGTTCCGACAGTGCTTCAGTCACATAGCGGACACGGTCTGAAACTTCGTCAACAAGCACCTGGCGCTCGGATTCCGGCAACCAACCCAGCCAATATTCCCTCAGCAGAACTGAACTACTGGGCGACCCGTCAGTTGTATGACCTAAATGAAGCGCGCTGATTCCCCCACACGCGAACGGCTTATTACTCACCAGGTAGCGATCGCCAATTGCCGAATTAGGCGGGGTCGGAACGAACGATACAAGGCTATATCTGTCTGACAGATAGTTGGGCAGTTGCTCGAAGAACGTCAGGGCTTTTGAATTTGTATGTTCCGAGCTGTGCCAATTGCGGATGCGATCCAATGTATTTGTTGATACTGCATGCGGTGCCTTGCGTTCCACCTCATCGCAGAACGAGCCTATTTCCTCGTCGTCAATTCGGCATAGCTGAACACTTGCTTTGTGCCCGGACGAAAGTCGAAATTCGACTCGATGTCCGAGACGGAACTTTGGATTATTGTCGACAAGCGAAATCTCCGCCAGTTCGCTCCAGGAGCATGACAGCCTGCGACCGAGCGGAAGGTAGAAATACCAAGGGAAACGAATTCCATCTTTTGTCAACCGAATCTGGTTGTGGGTCATGAACAGCGACGAGAAAAAGAGATTGGTGACGAAGCATGCTCCGAGACCGACCAGAAGGTAGAGCGGTAGCGGTGTTAAGGCGACAACTGGAATGAAGACCAAATATCCAACAATGAACCACAGCGATTTTCGTATGTACGATTCCATGTCGAACGCAACGATTTGTGCATGACTTCGACCGGCAAGCAAACCTGCACCATATGTGATTTTTACTTCGCTCGAATCAGGTCCGTCTCCTGGCTGCTGAGAAGGCATGTTAGCAATTTCCCGGGACTCGCTCATACCTCGGCTCCCTGCTTTTCAGGCTTGCCTTCGAACCGATCATCGGTCGGCGAACAATCTCCGTTCATCGCAATTTGCTTGAAATGCAGCTGCTCCAGATCATCCTTCAACTCGGCAACAGTTTTGTATCTATCTTGGAGATCAAGCGCCGTAGCCTTGCTGACAATCAAGTCCAGCCGCTCATCAATGAACGGGTTCTCTTTTATCGGATGGAGCCGGGATAATGCTTCCGGCTCCTCACCTGTAATCAGAAAATATAACGTTGCACCAAGGGCATAGATGTCGCTTTGC
>CAYTDR010000739.1:0-4563 GCA_964436185.1 uncultured Candidatus Obscuribacterales bacterium
ACCGTTCGTAAGTGCAGTGCAGCTTATCGGATGATTACTGTTTTTTATGCTGTTTTCGGAAATATATCGACACAGATTTTTGCTGTGTTTGCAGATTAGCACGCGCTCAGAAATGAACCGCCGGTAGTGCGCGGTGATTTGATTGCCAGGCCCAATAAATGCTGGTTGAGCTCACTGAGGGTTTGATTTGTTTTCCGACGGCGATTGCTGCGGCATCGTGCACTTTCTCGCCGACAATTGTTTTCCGTGTGTGCGTGCGGGTGATGTATGGCCAGGTCAGAACCATGTTTTCCGAGATAGTCGACGATGTGTTGCCGCCTGACGGCAAGGGTGGCTATACCTCGTTCGTGACCTCTGGGTGATATTTGTTTTCCGAGTTTGTGCGAGTCTCCGGGCCGGGCGTTGGGTGGCCGTCGAGTGATATCTGTTTCTCCTCCTAAGGGCGCGCTAGTTTGTGCACAGCACTGAACCACCGGTAGTGCGAGCTGCGGTAGACCAGGGGATCTTCGTTCTGTCATGCGGAGATTGCCGTTGCCTGGCGGCTCACTTGGCGAGATCTGATCGTCGGTCGTCCCGATTTCACTGAAAGAATCTCGATTTTGCTGGGTAAGCGAACCTGAAGAGTTCTATGTTTTGAATGAAAACTTGTGATCTTGTGCAGTTCCAAATTAACCACCGGTAGTGTCAGGGATATTTCCTCGATCCTTCTCCACGAAGCGATGAGGGTCAGAAAAATCCGTACATGTTTGTGTCATTCATTTCGTATCGCGGCTAGTGAGAGCCCGTTAGATATTCAGCTCACATGCGACATGAGAACATCCGTAAAAGCGCTCAGGGCGGTGCTTGTCGGGCGGGCTTTCTCAGTTAGCGCTACCCCTTGGCAAGGGTGGTCCGCTGATTTCGCTCGATCAGCCGGCAAAAATGTGCGCACGTTAACGTTTGCGCACCACATTCGATGCTGAGTCTTTCGATATAGTCCGCGCAGTGGATCACTTAGTCTTGGTGACTATGTCTTGTCTTCGGCAGTATCGGACCATCTTCGAATGCGTGCCAGTAGGTCGAGGGAGGCGCTGCTAGCTTATCTTTTTTGGTATTGGAGTCGATATCCGGATAAGTTGACGCGCATCTGATAGCTACCGGTGGGTTCAGTTTTGTAAACGACGAATTGAGATCTAGTACCACTGTTCCAGCTAGAGCAACAGATTCGGGCACTGTGAGACGGAGCTCATCGAATAGAAGTGGGTTGCAAAGAGAACGGTAACTGGCGATAGTTCATTTATCACTCTCGCTACAGCTTCCTTGGAAAAAAACAGACAGAAACAAGTCTCATTCATCATTTTCACCAAACTCAGTTTTAGACGTTGCGCAAAATACACGCTCGTCCCTCAACGCCATACTTCTGACACAAGCTTCTGATTGACGGAGTTGACCTTCGTCTATTCGCTAGCGGTTTTTGAAATTCCAGCAGTTGCTCAGAGCATCTGTCTGTTCCTCCAGACAATTCGTGTCCGTCTGTTCGCCTCGCATTTGTCGAAAGGCAAAAAGTGGCGGCTAGCAACTTCATGACCACCCGGGACGAACATTCCTCGGTAGAGGTCAATAGGAGCTCTCTCATGAACTATATTGACGTGGACCTGGATACAGGTCTTTTGCAAGTTTCCGTGGAGAGGAGCGACTTCCCGCTCGACGCGCTCTGCGGATTTGCAGCAAGACAAAACCCCAAGCGGGGTTTTCTTTTCGTTTCCAAAGTTCTGGGCAAGCACATCCCGGTCAGGCCATCGATGATGCGGCAAGTGAACCGCAGCCTGGCCGATCAGATTGATGCCGACCTGCCCGGCCCGGTCTTGTTCATCGGTATGGCTGAGACTGCTATCTGCATGGGTCAGTCCGTGCATGAGGAGTACGTTCGGCGTACGGGCCGTGACGATGTGCTTTTCCTCCACAGCACACGCTACCAGCTCTCCCGCCCGCTCGCCCTCAAGTTCGAGGAGGAGCACTCGCATGCCTCCAGTCACCTGGTCTATTGGCCGGAAGACCCGGACGACTGGAAGATGCTCGAACATGTTCGTACCATCGTGCTGATTGACGACGAAGCCAGTACCGGAAATACCTTCGTCAACCTGATTAAGGCGATCACCCAGCGCTTTCCTTCAATCTCTCGCGCGGTCACGGTGGTAATTACCGATTGGCGCGGCGAGACCGTGCGACAGGACAACGTCAGCCGCATGCCGGTGGCCTACCAGAGCGTCGCCTGCCTGGAGGGAACCTATCGCTTTCAGCCCAAGCCGCACCTCAAGGCTGTCCAGATGCCTAACGTGGTGGGCAACAACGGGCTGAAGGACGGATTGGTGAGCGGCAACTTCGGCCGGTTGGGATTGCGAAAGCCGCTTGAGGTCTCCCTCTCGGACCGTCGGTTCGACTCGCTGGCCAGGCTCGATCTCAGGCCAGGCAACCGGGTTTTGGTTCTCGGTACCGGTGAATTCGCCTACCCGCCCTTCCTGCTTGCCGAGGCCCTGGAACGAGGGGGCATCGACGTCTTCTGCCAGTCCACCACCCGCTCGCCCATCCGGGAAGGCCACGCGATCGGCAGTAGGCTCGAGTTCGCCGACAACTACGGCGACCGCATTCCCAATTTCATCTACAACGCTCGGGCAGCCGACTACGACCACGTAATCATCTGCCATGAGACGCCAGCCGAGACAATCGACCGACAACTCGTCTCCGAGCTGGGCGCTTCGCTAGTCTCCTGGATGTAACCGAGGAGACAGCATGTCGCAAGATGTAATCTCGTTTTGTGACCTGGATGACGTGCTGTTCTTTTCGGGGCGTAAGTGCCCGGAAGGAGTGGCAGTCACACCGGTGGTCTTCCGCTCCTCCGGCAAGGGCTACTGCTTCCAGACACCGGCGCAGCAAGCGCTGTTCGGCATGCTCAGGCGAACTACTCGCCTGATTCCGACCACTGGTCGTACGACTTCCTGGCTCACGCGCATCAAGCTCGACTTCGTCGACTACAAAATAGGCTCCTTCGGCGGCGTCATCCTGGCGCCTGATGGTAAGCCGGTAGAGAGCTGGCGTCAGGCGATGGAAGCTGGCTCGCTTACCCACAGCAAGGAGATGGAGCAGCTGCGTCTGGCGGCGATAGTCGAATCGTCCAGGCGCAGCTTCGATGTGCGGGTGAAGGTGCAGAAGGATTTCGGCACCGCGCTTTACCTGTCAATCAAGCACAATCGCCGCCAGGCAAGCGAGATGTCGGAGCTTGCCTCTGTGCTCGGCGAGCGATTGCCGGCCGGCTGGCAGATGCATGCCAATGGCAGGAACATGGCTTTGTTGCCGCCTTTCATCGGCAAGCGAAAAGCGGTGGATTGGGTGGTCGAGAATACCACCACTGGTGATGCCCTCCTGCTCGCCCTCGGAGACAGCCTCTCCGATGTCGAGTTCATGAGTGCGGCAGATTTTGCCTTCTATCCCGCCGGCTCTCAAATAGCCGGCTCGTCCGTTCTCTCATACGCAGATTCTTTTCACAAGTAACCGAGAAATGGAGAACATGATGGCTGAACAACAGCAGGTCATCTTGCTTGCCGACATCGACGATCACTTCTGCCACACGACGAAAAAGTTCCGTCGCTACGTGGGAGATGAGTCGACGGTCGGCGAACCTTGCGTCATCGATGCTGCGGGCAAGCCGCTTTCCTACAGGAGCCAGAAGCAAAAGACCTACCTGGAATGGCTCATGGCCAATGCCAGGGTGGTGCCGGTCACGGGGCGATCTTCCGACTCCTACCTGAATGTGAGACTGGGCTTTCAAGGTTACGCTATCGTCTCCTTCGGAGGGATCATTCTCTCCCCGGAGGGTGTGCCCGATCCCGAGTGGTTCGCGCACATCAAGGCGAAGTCGAGCGGGGAGCGCGACAATCTGCGCGGTCTGGCTTCGTGCGTCAAGGAGAAGGGCTCGAAGGAGCTCAACGTCAAGACGGTGACCGACGCCGATGTCGACCTGTTCCTCAAGGTGCAGCATCCCGGCGGCGAGCAGGTGCAGCTCGATATCGCCGCGGAGATCATCAGCGCCAACCTGCCTGACGGGTGGGTGGTCCACCTTAACGAGAATCAGCTCTGCGCCTACCCTGGCTTCCTCGACAAACGACTGGCAGTCGAGTACTTCCTCGCCAACCTGGCGGGAGCGTATTCGCTCGTCATTGGTGCCGGTGACAGTCACACGGACACCGGGTTCATGTCGGTGTGCGACTTCATGCTCGCCCCGACTCAATCTCAAATCTTCAAGTCGCTCGCCACCGCCGCCGGTATCGAGCTGAAAGGAGCCTCTTCATGAGCAAGTCCTTCCACGGGAGCTATCTTCCCCAGGACGTGACCTTTCTTCTCGACCCCATCCCGGTGACCGACGCCAACGTCGCGGTTCTGTCCGGCATCAACGCCGGACCGGTCGACTACCAGACGCAGATCGCGTCCGAGTCGCCGTTCCCGGGGCAGTACGTCGATATGTTCGTCAGCGCCGTGCAGCGCACCAAGCGGCAGTTGGCCATCGACGTGGCCAACGTCGCCCGCAGC
>CAYTDR010000740.1:0-4561 GCA_964436185.1 uncultured Candidatus Obscuribacterales bacterium
TGGGTGGTAGCGGCAGTAGTGCCTGTGATTGTCGCTTTGGCTGGGATCGGTTGACCGGGTTTCTGTGTGGCAGCAGAAGTGGTGGCGGCGGTTGCCGATTTGGCTGGCGCAGACTGCCCTGGTTTAAGTTGACCGGTTTTCTGAGTGGTGGCGGGTGCGGTGCCAGCGGCTGTCGCTTTGACGGGGGTCGATTGACCGGGTTTCTGCGTATTGGCAGACGCACTACCAGTTGTTGTCGCTTTCGCGGGTGCGGGCTGTCCTGGCTTTTGGGTAGTGGCAGGAGCAGTGACCGCGGCTTTCGCAGGTGTAGGCTGATTGGTTTTCTGCGTAGCAGCGGATGTGGTGCCTGCGGCGACCGGTTGACCAGGCTTGGCCGTAGTGGCGGCAGTGGTACCGGTTATCGTGGTCGACGGCTTCTGATTCACGGAAGCCTGGTTGGTCGCTGGTCTGCTGGTCCCAACGGAGTTCGGTGTCGAGCTACCTGTCAGTTGTAATGCAGACTGGTTGCCCTGTAACACGATATTCGACGATGAAGGCGTGCCTGGTTTCGTACCCTGTTGGTTGCTCGCGCCTGTTCCTGGGGATGTCGAATAAACCTTGACGTAGGGAGATGTGCTGGTAGAACTTACGGAATTCACTTTAGGAATATCAGGCGAGCTTGCTGCTGAACCAGGAGTTGCTGTCGACGCCGTTGTCACTGCAGGCGTCACCCTTGCGGCTTGACTCGTCGGAGTATTGTTCTGATTGGAAGCAGTCGCGGGTCTACTCTGAGTGGCTGTGGTAGCGGAGTTTGTCGCTGCCGGAGTTTTTGTGATTGTTTTATTGGCGTTGGCTTGCGGGCCGCTCGGAGCAGTGTTGCCCTGCGTAGTCACCGGTTTACCCTGATTGGCAGCGGGGACAACCTTGCCCTGAGCCGCTGTCTTATCTGCGGGTTTATTCTGTTGCATGCTCGCAGTCGCAGCAGGCTGCTTCACTGGAGCCTTTTGAGTAATTGCGGCTTGAGCATTCGTCGCTTTGACGTCTTTGCCTACAGCCTGCCCGGAAACAGGCTTACCAGTGCTCTTGATTGGCTGCGGTGCGGAAGCTGATTTGGTGTCTGCGGCTGGCGATGCTGGTTTACTGGCTGCCGACTTGTTAGTCGATTTATCCTTTATGTTTTGACTATCCGTCGATGCTTTTGCCACAGGCTTCTTTGCAGAATTGATCGAACTTTTGTTGTCGGACTCTTTTTTAGCAGCGGTCGTACCTGCGGTTCTTTTGTCGGTGGCTTCTGACTCGTCGGCTTTCGCCAAAAGTATTCTTTCATCTCTGATGTTGAAGGATGCTGACTCCGGAGCCATCAGCAAAGCATCTTCCTGTGCTCTCATGCTGCCGTCATCTTTTTTGTTCCTATCGTTTTCCATAGGCACCAGCTCGACCATATCACCTGAGTAAGATGCGCATGACATGGGATTCAAGAACGGTCTGTCTGGAATGCTGCGAAGTGAACGATAACTGATAACTTGTTTGACGGAAGTGATTTTCGCCGGTGTTGTCGGCGGAGGTGGTGCTGGTTTGGCGACCAGGAAGCCAAGGCTGCGATTCGACTTTTGCAAATACTTGTTTGCCACTTGCAGAACGCCGCCTCTGTCCACTGAATGAAGCTTCGTCGGCCAGCGCTTGGATTCGTCCGACTTGCACAGCGCATCGAAAAAGCCCATCTGGAAAGCCGTTCCGTAAGGGCCGCTTCTGTTTTTCAAACACTTAAAGACGGCTCGATTCTTCGCGCCCTCGAGTTGATCGTTATCGAACGAGCCTCTCGAGATCTTCTCACAAAGCTGATCCAAACCGGCGAGCAAACGCGCCTCGGGCACGCCCGACTTGCCTCGCAAACTGATTGTTATAACCCCTGGATATCGCCGAAGTTCGAATGCGGCTTCGGTACGATCGCACAGGTTCGAATCTACAAATACTTCCTTTAATAGCCCATCAGTTTCATCGCCAAGCAATGACTCGAGCACTGTAGTACCTGGAGCATCGTTATCGCTAGCCTGGGGTCCGCGAAATGCCACCAGGAGGTGTGTTCGCGTATTGCCAGAATTGATGTAGACGCGCTTCTCACCCATTTGCCGTGGTTCGATTGGCAGATTTTCATGGACTTTTGCACCGCCAGCGGGGACGTGGCCGAACTTCATTTTGATCAGCGCGGAGGCTTTGGCATGATCGAAATCACCGGTGAGAACCAGCGTCGCATTAGATGGATTGAAGTGCGTCTTCATAAAATGTGATACCGCATGCAGTGAGACATGCTTGATCTCATCACTAAAACCAACGGGTAGATTCTTATAAGGATGACGACTGAAAGCTAAGGCACGGACCTCTCGGTTGAGCGAGCGCTCGTTCGGCTGTGACAGTACCTCGACTTCCTTGAGCACTTCCTGTTTCGCCCGCTCGACATCAGCGTCTGTAAGTGCTGGAGGATGAATTCTGTTTAGTTGCAAGTTGAGCGCCAGATCCAGGTGCTTGGAAGAGACGTTCTCGACAAAAACAGTAAAGTCGTCGCTGGTGAATGCATCGAATTTTCCACCTATGCATACGAGTTCCTTCGCCAATTTACCTCCGTTCTTCCTGATAACATCAGTGAGAACGTGCTCGACAACGTGGCACAATCCGCTGGCACCCATCGGATCATCGACCGAACCGACGTGATACCACATCTGGCATGACACCATCGGAAAGGCACGCTCTTCAAGGAAAAGGACACGCAATCCGTTAGGCAAGATAGTTACCGGCGAATCACCCGTATGTTCGTGCGTGTTCGCTGAGGCGGTCGCAGGTTCCATCGCAAACACACTGGGACTGAACAGCAGATGAGCCGACAGCATGAAAGCCATGGTCATTCTAGCCAGCCTGCTGTTTCTCTTAATTCCCTGCATCTACCTTTCCTCGCCGCACTCAAACGATCGATAGTCATCGATCCGTCCAAGATAACAGAGTCTGCGCTGTGCCACCTTACAAACGAACAGAGAGAGCCACCAGTTCCTGCCGGAGCTATTCCCGTTCACCTCTGCGGGCTTCAGGTATCCACTTGTCGAGCAAAGAAACATTTCGCACTACTCGCCCTACTAGATCAGCCTCTGCACTCGTTTTTCGTTGTCAGGTATCCGTTTAACCTGGTTACATTACCATGTCTCTGCTATTTCTCGTGTTTAGGCGCCCATTTATTGATAAAATTTCTCAATTGCGACTAGGCTTTCGTTAGTCAAGTTGAACAATCGGGCACTGGAGAGAGTCCTACTGATGGAAGCGAGAGTACAGGGCGGCAAACGACACAAAGAGTCGAAATCTCCTGCGTCCAGAGGACCGAGCGACAACGCCGCCGGAAGCCGAACGATAGTGCTTGCCGGCAATCCGAACGTCGGCAAATCAGTAATTTTCAATGCGCTAACAGGCATGAGCGCTGACGTTTCGAACTATCCGGGCACGACCATAGACATAGCCTTCGGTCGTCTGGGTGCTGATTCACTGGCGGATACGCCCGGAGTCTACGGCATCTCCAGTGTCAACGATGAAGAACGAACCGCGCGTCGAATGATTCTCGATGCGGACATCGTCGTCAATGTGGTTGCCGCTTTGAGTCTCGATCGAGATCTGTTCCTCACGCTGCAGCTAATCGAAATGGGCAAATCGCTTCTGCTTGTGCTCAACCAGAGTGACGAGGCCGAAGAGCGTGGGATTCGCATTAATTTCGACGAGTTATCCAAACAGCTTGGCGTGCCGGTTCTCCGTTGTGTTGCTGTCAAAGGTCAGGGACTGGGAGAGATCCGAGAAAACATCTCCCACGCGACCGTAGGACATATCGACGAACAGTTGCTTAAAGACCTGGAAGAACTGCAGTCGCGAGGTGTCGACCAGGGCAGAGCGCTTCTGCAACTGGAAGGCGACGAGCAAACCGAAATCGACACCGGCATCACCTGGCCGTCCCAGCGTGCCACTATATATAGTGAGCGGCGTCGAAGAGTGGACGAACTCGTTGATCAGTGTGTCAAGGAAGAACAGCAAACCGCACGGCTTTCGGTCAAGATAGGCCGATTCCTCTTGCATCCGGTATATGGAGGTTTTACGTCCTTACTGGTTTGCTACTTCATCTTCTATCAGGTTCTTGGAGTCTGGGTTGCCGGAGATCTTGTCAATCTTACGGAAGTGCAGTGCCTCCAGGTGTACTACGAGCCACCGGTTCGGAAACTGGCGGCGACCGTATTTCCCTGTGCCATCACTATTGGTGAGCAGAAGTTCGACTTGCCAAATGGTTTAGCAAACGCACCGAATAGAGTTGAAGTCACTGAACTGTTGGAGAAAACTCCCGTACAGAAGATATCGTTCGACTTCTGGAAGTTTCCCACTCAAATATTGAGCATTCCTGGAAACCTTCTCGTAGGCGATTACGGCATACTCACTCTCACAGTCACCTACCTGCTCGGACTGCTGTTTCCTCTCGTTCTGTTCTTTTATCTCGGGCTTTCATTGCTTGAAGACTCAGGCTACTTGCCCCGTCTAGCCGTTCTCGTAGACCGCATGATGA
>CAYTDR010000741.1:0-4556 GCA_964436185.1 uncultured Candidatus Obscuribacterales bacterium
CCAGTACATAATGCGTGTTACAGAGAAATCTACGATCAACATCAAAGATGCCATGCACACGCCTACAGTGCTAATCTTCGGTGCTCCGGCATCGTTGGGTGCAGACGCTGAGTCACTGGCCGGCTGCTTCGTCTATCAGCTCCAGAACGCCTTGCACACCAGATACGGTACCAAGTCCGTGCTGCCGTTGTTCGCGTTCTTCGATGAATACCAAACCTTGAACATCGACCTGGCAGGCAGATTGTCCGCCATCGTTCGTGGTGCAAACGGCGGACTGACAGTCATCCTTCAGAACATATCCCAGATCGCCAGCGGCAGCGGCAAAGCGGCTGAAGCTGAATTGAGAACCATCTTCTCCAACTCGGCAATCAGAGTCTGCTTGCACAACGCTGACGAGCAAACGGCTGCTTTCTTCTCGGAAGAAATTGGCAAGCACGCAGTCATCGTCCCCGGTATCGCCGACCACTACCAGGCCACTGGTTTCGGTATCTTCCCGACAAGTTGGAACAGAATCCACTCCCAACAGGTCGTAGCGCGAGTCGATCCCGATGCGATCAAGCGCATGGAGAAACAGCATGCTCTTGTCTACCTCGCCGCTGCGTCCGATCCTGAGTTTGGTGAAACCAAGCCTTTGATGGTCGACCTGAGAGGTATCGAAGAGATCGCCAGACTGCACTTGTTGCACAACGTCAGTACTCGGACCCAGAATGCTGCAGCTCAGGCGGCAGCAGAAGGAGGAGGAAACCCGAATCTCGGATTTGCCCAGGTAAAAAGCTCCACGGATGCCATCAACTCCGCTTTCGGATCGCCCGGTCCGCAAGGTGGAGAGCCGCCTCAAGGCGGTCCCGGCGGCGAGGGCAATCGCTTTGGCGGACAAACCGTCGGGCAAATGGCTCAAACCTTCGGCATTGCCGCCCAACAAGTCTTCGGTCAAATACTCGGAAAAGCCCTACCACAGCAGCAGACTCCCTCGCCTGGAGATCAGGGTGCCGGTGGTGGTGAACGAGTAATGGGTGGCGGTCGTCCATCATTCGCCTCAGTGCCCAATGGCGCGATCACAGGTGAATCGCGATCGGCTGGTCATTCTGGGGGAGCGTCAAGGATGCCTGGATTTGCTGGCTCTGCTAGCGAGGTAGGCATGCCGTACAGCGATCCGTCCGCTGGTGGTCCGATTAGTGAAGCAATGTCACCCAGCCAGTCTTATCCAACAACTGAATCGGCGATGCCTGGCTTTGCCGGCGCTGGAGCTGATGCTGGAATGGGCGCAATGGGTGGAATGGGAGGTACCATGCCCGGTGCCTATGCGGAACCGCAAGCATCTCCTGCTCCCGCTATGCCGGACAGCCAGAGCGCGGCGTCCTCCGCTGACAGATCATGTCCTCAGTGCGGCAAGAAGGCCGGCAAAGGGAAGTTCTGCATCGAATGCGGTCAATTTATCGGCTTGGCTGCATCGACAGCCCCAACTCCTGTAGCTCCTGTTGCCCCGGCTGCCGAAGCGCCGGTTCCGGAAGCAGCTCCTCAGCCTCAGCCGGTTCAACCTGCAGCGTTGTCAGGATCACTGGGAAGCCGCCCCAACGATCCTTCCAAACCGCAACCGCGATACGGTGGTCTCGAGATAACAGCTAGAGCCAATATGCCGGCGAAGAAATCCGCTCTGTTCGAGAATGCCTCCCAGATCGCTGGGGCAGCGCAGGGAATGCGAGCAGCAAATCCATATGCACCTTCCGAAGAACCAGCAGCCGGACCTCTCTCCGCACGGACAGCCGCGGAGTCAGGCGGAAACGATCCGCAGAGCCCATATCAGCGCAAAGCCGTAACAAGCTTCAACCCTGATCTCTCGAAGTTCGGCTTCAATCAACCCAACCAAACTGCTTCTGATCCTCGCAAGGGCGGTGGTGGCGTGGAGTTCTGATCCGTCAAATAGATCTAGCGAAAAGGGATGCCGAGAACGTAGGCATCCCTTTTCGCTATGAGTTACTGCGTTGATCGGCTAGGGGACCATCGCACGGGAGAAAGGACACCCACAAGCTCCGATTAAGCCTTCAGGTGTTTAAATCATGCACGCGGCGCATGTCGCTTGCCTGGAGATCGGAACGTTGATAGAACAACCTTCCGACTTTACTTCGAAAAAGCCGACAGAGACTGGCTCTTGAATCAAAATGTCCAGACATCAAAGGACTGATTTCTGATGAACGTTCGTCGCTTTTTCGTAGCATCAGCGATCATGGTCGCCAGTACGGACAGTATCATCAATTTCACCATAGCCGGCTTTCGAACGTGCGTAACAATAGACAGGGTGAGGAGTTTAAACAAGAGCGCGTCCTTTCTTCTTCCGTACGTGCGAGCTTTCCACTCAAGTGATTGTTGACGGAAACTTCTCTCATGTCAAACGCTGTAGTACTACATATGATTCCACCTAATCGCGCCGATCGCGTCATAATCAGCGCTCCAGGCAGAAACGCGAACGAAGCCGGTTCTCTTTCAGTGTCCGAGAAAGAGGAACAAACTCGAGGGAAGAGGTCTGCGGTAGGGCGGCCAGGTATACCCAAGCCCAATCAGGTCGCCTCGACACTTTGCGTCAACAAAACGCGCTGTTGCAGCGGACAATGTATCGTCGCCGCTTCTATCAGTGGGACGAATTGATTAGTAGCGATTTCCAAGCAGAGCCCGTAGGATGCAGACACAGGCATGCGTCCGCATTTGCTCTCTTATAAATGAATCCTGGCAGTTAGCTTGTGAGTTCCTTATCTCTTGTTTTCTCTAGGTCGTGCCAGGTTCACCACGATACTTCTTTTGCCCATGGTTCTACCATCGCACCCTCTAATTGCAGCTTCGGCGCCTTCCTGGGTCGCCATTTCCACAAATGCGAAACCTCGCTTTTTGCCTGTGGCATGGTCAAGCGGCATGGAGATGGATTCGATCTCGCCAAAGGACTCCAGCAACGCCCTAAGCTCATCCTCCTCAAGTGAGAACGGAAGATTTCCAACAAAGAGTTTCTTTTTCACTTATTCGAACCTCGAAAATACAGGCTCCAATTTGTCGGCGAGACGAAACTCAGTTGAACACGACCCTGAAGCCCAACAGCTTGCTAACTGTACAATAATACCGCAAATCCTTAATCCCGCAAATATTCAAGATGCCGCCCAGTTCCGACCTCACCAGCTTTCAGGGGCTCAAATATTTGTCCGCGCGACAGGCGTGAAATTCCAGCAAACAGGGTAAGTCTCCATACGGATTCTGCTGCAACTGCCTTTGTCCGGCCCATGCATTCAGTTGACAATTCACCTGCGGATTGGGCTCGCCTTGTGCATGCCCTGACACCCGTCTTGGCGAAAACTGCTAACAGCCGGGCATCGATTTTTTCGAGTTTCGAGTCGCGGCACGAGACTCGTTCAATTAGCGTAGGGGCGCATGGATAGCTAGATTCAGATTGTAAAGAAAACAAAGGATAAGTTCTAATTTCAAGATGTGACCTTTGCCATACGTTCCGCTACAATTTTATTTAAGGGGTATAAATTCGGCACTTCTCGATCGCGATAAGTGTTCACCGAGTTTTCCAAGCGTCGAAGGAGTTGTGTTCCGGGGGGAAGTTCCAACCGGAGCGCCTGGTGTCCAGAGAGAATTATGGTAGACAAATCGAACCGCGCCAAGTCACGCAAAAGAAGCCTCGTTTTGATGGAGCGCGATCTCTCCGTTTTGTTGCAGCTATATTTACATAGAACCATTACCTCAAGCCAGTTAGCGCGGCTCTGCTTCTCCGACATCAGCTACGAAACTGCAAGAAAACGATTGCGCAGGCTTCAGCAAGCCGGCTACACAGGCTCGTCTTCCAGCGGACGCATGGAAGGACGAGGCCGACCGGAGCTTATCTATTTCCTTACCACTTCCGGCGCCAAGGCTCTCGAGCAGCATCGGGGCGTATCGTGGGAGGAAATCCCCACAGGACCACCGCATACCTACCATAAAGAGCATTTCCTGCGATTGGTGGACGTTCGGTTGGCGCTGGCACAAGCAGAATCGCAGAGCCACATCAAAGAGCTCTTGTTTTCTACCGGCAGAGAGTTTTGGAAAGAGCTGTCAGGAAACCAATCGCTCGGCGTCGAACAGGCCGACGCCACCATCAGCTTCCGATACCCTGGACAAGAGCCGATTCGCATATTAATAGAGATCGACACGGGCAACTTCCGACAGACCCGACATTGGGAACCAAAAATCAGGTCGTTCTTGAAAACGGGCTTCCCGATCTGGGTTGTAACTGGCAGCGCACCCCGGATAGTCACTTTGCAAAAATGGACAGAGCCGCTTTTGGATGAGGCAGGAGTCGGTCCGGGCAAGTGCATCTTCTCTGTTTACGATGACCTGATCACGCGCGGAATCTTCGGAGCTGTGTGGCTGAGAACCGATGGTAGTATCACCGATCTTCGTCCCAAAACCTCGGAATTCCAGATGGTCGCAGCAGAAGCCGACCTAACTTCATCCGAAAGCTAGCCACTTCCGCGTCAGTGACTTACCGCCACTTTCAAAGCGGCTTGGTTTCATTCACACAAAGTCTGATC
>CAYTDR010000742.1:0-4536 GCA_964436185.1 uncultured Candidatus Obscuribacterales bacterium
GCTCGGCAATCAATTATCAATATAGCCGATTGCCAAACTCTCTTGACTAACTGCGTTCTCAACAGATTCTTGCGAGCCGGTTCGCGTGAAACAGCCAGTCCGATTTCAGCCTGCAGTCACCCAATCGATTGAATGGGTCTGCCAAATTTAACTATGTTAACTCAGGACCGATTGAGAACAATCGTTGCAAATCGCTCATCTGACGAATTACAACGAATCAGTCATGCTATATCCGGGAAGCACAGTTTCTCCTGCCATTTGAAATCAAGGAGACTTAGGTGTCCCCTGGCAACACAGGCTGTATCACAAAAAAGGAATAGGTCATGGAACGAGCAATTGCACTTGCATGGAAGACCGTCACTGATATGGTCGATTCGTTTTTTTCCAATCTACCGAATCTGGTAATCGGATTTGCAATTTTCTTCTTGTTTATATCAGTAGCAAAATTTGCCAAGAAGGCAGTGTTTGGAGTTACATCCCGTGCTCGCATCGATCAAACTCTGGGTCTGGCGCTTGCCAGCCTGGCGCAGTTCGGAGTAACTTTCCTTGGTCTGCTGATTGCCGCAGTGATTGTCATACCGAATTTCAGTCCTGCCAGCCTCATAGCAGGGCTGGGAATTACATCGGTGGCAATCGGTTTCGCATTTCAAGACATCCTGCGCAATTTCTTTGCCGGTCTGCTTCTCTTGTGGCAGAAACCTTTTGGCGTTGGGGATGAGATAAAAACGGGTGACTACATCGGAATCGTACAAGAAATCGACATTAGAGCAACTCAGTTGATGATGGCGAGCGGCGAGGTAGTGATAGTTCCCAACGGAGATGTTTATACGAAACCGATTGTCGTATACACGGCCAGTGGCAAGCGAAGAGCAATCCTCAAAGTCAAACTGGAGAAAAGTGATGATCTAAACGCATCGCGCAAAGAGATACTCGATGTGCTGAGGAGCACGGAAAAAGTAGCCAACGATCCACCACCTGCTGTTATGGTCGGAGACATCGAACCAGGCAGCGTTGTGCTTGATGTCTATTTCTGGACTGAACCGCATCAGACATCGTTGATCGCAGTAACAGACGTCGTATCAATGACGATAAGAGAGCGACTCAAGAACATCGGCAAACAGGCCGATGTAATCGAAAAAACACCAGCTCCTGGTGCCGAAAACGGCGATCATAACAAGTCGACTTATGCTGATACCAACTCTCGATTGCGTTAGTGCCACCGCCTGCAGTTCATTGCACGATCAGCAAGATTGAGTGCTGCAGGACCGATCCGCAACTTCGTTGTTCCGACACCAGCGCGAGCTCTCTCTCAAGCCTAGAGGCGACGCTCAGGTTGCCGTAAGAATCTCTGTCAGTGTCATCAACAATGCTGGACGGATCGCCGGAATGCGTTGCCAACTGGAGGACATAACCGGTCTAAAGTCCGCTCACACGGAGCTATTGGAAAAATCGCACCGCTTGAATGAGATGAACAAAGAACTAAGACGGTTTGCAAAAGTCACCGCCCACGATTTAAAAGAGCCGGTTCGTATGATGGTCACAAACGCGCAAATACTGAAGGAAGACTATGCGCAAAAACTTACCGACGACGCACTCACTATTCTCTCGTTCATCGATGAAGGCGGGAAGCTCGCTATATCCAGACTAGAAGATGTTCTTCAGTACACCACGATTGAAGCTCCTAATTTGCGGACCAACTTTGACACAAAGAAACTTGTAGACATTCTGATCGCTCATCGCGGACCGGATTTGAAGAAAAAATCCATCAAGGTCACTACTGCCTCGCTTCCTTCGACGATCTGGACGTTGTGCACCAATAGCGCACAATCATCTCCAGATCTTGGGTAAAGCGTTCCAAGCTTGTCGATTTGGTGACATAGGAGCGTGATGGTTGTGCGCTAACTCAACATCTCTCGTGTATGGCGACGTGGTGTTAAACCTCGTCGCTCTCGGGTCTCACGCTTGTTGTTCCGGGTATTGAGGCATTTCAACCCTGTCGCTCTTTTCCTTCCATTTGCTACTTTTGTCATAGTAATACCCCATGGGAGGATACTCAGAGACACCCGTAGATTTGCGTCATGCCCTTGAATAAGCGGGCTCGGTCCCAGCAGAAGTCTGCAGAGAAGGGCGATCATAACGGTAAGCAGGTGCCCACGGACCTCGACAGAAACAGAGTCGAGCGCACTCAGATTGAAAAAACCGAGAAAATGTTGGAAGAGCTGAGAGCCTATGTACTTTACGTAGGGAAGGACCTCTTTGAACACTCGCGTGTGGCATACACCTATCACGAATTGCTCATTGATGAGCTAGAGGGATCACTGACGGAAGAATCCCTTACGTACAGCAGCTTTATCAGATCGGCTCTGCAACAGCTCCATTCTACGATTGAGGATCTGACACTGTTTTCGACAGTAACCGTCTCGAAAAATTATGACAGTTCGGTGAGCATCGAGGACGTGCTGCGCCTTCTCACTCATGAATTCTCGGGACGATCGACTACTCGCAAGATCTCCATCGAGACGGAGAACCTGCCAATAATGAAAGCAAATCTCGAGTATCTTAACCATCTTTTCTCTAAGCTTTTGGATAACTCTATCAAGTTCAATAAAGCCGACACCGCCAACATCATGATCAGCGCTCGACAAGAGGCAGACTGTTGGCGATTCTGCGTTGAAGACAATGGTATCGGCATTGAGGAGCGCTATTTTGAGTCGGCCTTTCTGCCCCTCAAACGCTGTCATGATTCGAACGACTACTCAGGAAGCGGCATGGGACTGGCTATTTGCAGACGCATCGTGGAGAGCCTCAGCGGAGAAATCTGGATTGAAAGAAGCTCATCGAATGGCACTGCCGTTTGCTTCACCCTGGCGAGCACCTGATTGATAGCCATTCAATCATGCGCCGATTAAAAAATTAGATATAGACTTTACTTTCATTAGAGAATAATCTACATGCTGTAGATTGTAAACTTCTATTTGTCTTCTCAGGAATTAGAATCACATGAGACAAAGCATGCACTTACCGACTCTCCGCTTTGAAATAATGGCAGAGCAACTCGAGGAGGAGGGCAGATATGAAGAAGCCGAAGCTTTCCGGCGCAAGGCGTTGACGATCAACCAGACAGTTTTGCCTGAAAGTCACCCCACTCTCGTATATCAAAATTACAATCTAGGACTGGTAAGCCGGTATCAGGGGAAACTAGACGACGCGAATGATTTTCTTGTGCGCGCGCTTGAACTGGCACGAGCCGCTTTTGGTGCGGCAGATCCCGACGTCCATGAGATCATGCGAACACTCAATTGCTTGCGTACAGAAATGTCCACAAATTTCGATCAAGCAGTAGCAGGAGCTGCATCCACCACACTAAATCGTGTGTCCTGTTTCTGATCCAGACGACCCGTCCGCCCGTGTTTAGAACCATGGCTGAGCCCCTGTATCGCATTTGTTTTGGATGATTGAGACATTCTCACCCACTGGCGGTCCTGATGGGTGATTGCGTCATTAATCGATTGATCACATTTGCCCAATTTGTGATCAAGGCAAGATAGTCAGAGGTTCGAAAATTGTCACTATTAAAGGTTCTGAGTCGAAGCGAGCGCGGAACGTTTGATCAGTTATTGGACATCCCGCACCTGTCTTCGCTCGACTTACCGGAAGGGAAATTGAGCTGAGCCAACCGCTACTAGAGTTGCGAGATCACTTTTCTCGCACTTTTTGCCTCCACAATTACCGTAGTTGAAACGGTAGCGGGCAGCAACACCTTATCCGCATCTTATTACTAGCAGCCGTTTCTACGAAACCAGGTGCCCCGACGAAGCGGCCCGCATAGGCGAAAAGGCGGCTTCACCTACAGCAGACTCTCCATCAATGCATTCGAAAGGTCCGTTCGCGTCGAGGTCGGTAATCCAACCTGCCGGATTCGGACAAACACAGCTCATCATTTTTCCAAGGAGTTGGCCATGGTCGAATTTAACCGAACGCAATCCGAAGATACCTTTACGGACCAGCCGCCACCATTCGCTTTTCTGACGACCAACAATCAATCACCTGCATCCGAAAAGACAAAATTCAATCACTCGCTCAGCAGCCCGGGTGCGACTGTGGAGGAAGAGGAGGAGCAACTTCTCGGAAAGAACTCGGACACCACAAACTTTCTCAATGCCACTTGCCTTGGTGCGTTCGACGGGAATTGGACAACCGACCTGGACGGTACCAGGGACAGTGCATTGGCGTTTCTACCCGAGATAATCTTGGCCTTCGACGAATACATTACCAAGAATGTGCATGAGGCTCCGTTCAAAGGTGGGATCGAAGAGATTGAGAAGGCATTTTTCATTGTCGGAGAACTGGTACCAGCTGATCGTGCGGCGTCGAGCAGGGACAGCGAACCTCAGCGATCGTCACAATCTGATTCGCTGGGTGCACAACGTGGAGAACGCACTGAAGAGAGCAAGATCGGTGGTTCGGACTACCAGATCAAATACGACAAAACCGGCAAGGCGGTGGCAATCACCGACGGCTCAGGCAGCTGGTCAA
>CAYTDR010000743.1:0-4533 GCA_964436185.1 uncultured Candidatus Obscuribacterales bacterium
GCCGAGATCAATTTCGCTCGTTCTCTTGGGGCGGACACACTCGTTCTTGACCATCACACCATGCCTGATGTGCTACCGCCTGCAGTGGCGGTCATCCACCCAAAACGATTGCACGAAGATCATCCACTGTTCCATTTACCGGGAGTCGGCGTCGCCTACAAAGTCTGCGAAGCTCTTTTGGAGAGCCAGGGATTCGGAGAAGAAGCGGATGCACTGCTTGATTTCGTAACTCTGGGGATGATAGCGGATTTGGTGCCACTGGTGAAGGAAAATCGCTATCTGGTCAGAATCGGATTGGAAAAACTGGTCAGAACGCCCCGAATCGGGCTCAAGGCGCTGCTTTCGCAAGTGAGCGGGCAAACGGACACGGACCTGGTCGGCTTCGGGATCGCACCGCGAATAAATGCGGCTGGACGGCTGTCTGACGCAAACAAAGCAGTCGAGCTTCTCACCACGGAAGATCTGGAACGCGCCACTGAGCTTGCAGAGGAGCTTCAAAGAGAGAACACTCGCAGACAAGAGCTCTGCGAGGAGATATTTCTGTCTGCCGACAACCGAGTCCAAAACCTCCCGGGCTTGGATTCCTTAAAATGCATCGCCATCTATGACCCTACCTGGCACCACGGAGTAGTAGGCATCGTCGCCTCTCGTCTGGTGGAGAAGTACAACCGCCCGGTCTTCATCGGTCAGCTCGACACCGAAGAGAGTGTGGTGAAAGCTTCTTGCCGGGGCATCGAGCAACTTGATTTGTACGAAGTTCTAAAAGCCAATGAGCACTTGCTGATCAAATGGGGCGGCCACAAGATGGCTGCCGGGTTTTCGGTAGATGCCAATAAAGCCGGCGAGCTTTGCCGGTCCCTCAACATAACATGCGAAAAAATGCTCGCCGGAAAACCGATCCTCGGCGTGGTCAAGATCGATATGGAAGTGAAACCGGAAGTGGTATCTCAAGATCTTGCCAAGCAGCTCAAAGTTCTTTCACCGTTCGGTATGGGAAACAAGAAACCGCGCTTGTGCATGCGAGCTCTGGTTTGCATCAACTCGAGAGTGCTGGGCAAAGATGGAAAACACGCTCGAATTATGCTTCGCAATCCCGCATCAAACGAAGAGTTCGAATGTGTCATGTGGAACTGCGAAAGTCATATGCCTGCGCCATCACAGGCGGTAGATGTGGTTTTCACGCCGGAGATCAACCACTTTAACGGACGAGATCGTCTGCAATTGGTGCTTACCGACTGGCGAGTGCAGTTCGAAGGTCGCGATCTGACAAGCATCGCTCAGATCGAAAGCGGTGAGTCTACGGCTTCCGCTGCTGCGCTCACTCCCACCGTGCCACCACAATCAGTGCCTGTAGAGGCAGCCGGCTCAATGACAGTGTCCGGAGACCAGTCATCAACAACGAGAGACGTAAGCACATCGGAGACCCTGGATTGCAGTCCTGGAGGGCTGGAAGCAGTTCCTCCTATGGCTTTGCCCACACCGCGAGTGTCCGATGATTCTGCGCTGGCCAGCTCCAAACAAGTTTGGAAAGACTTACGAGAGCAGACCCAACCGATGGATATGCTCAAGAAAGGCGCTGAAAAGCTGGGCGATAGCCTGGCCATTTTCTGCGAAGCAGGAAGCGTGGCAGGCAACAACGTGACAAAAATCGATCGGGTTGGTGAATCTTCCGCCCGTCATTTGATGTTCTGGCAGTACCCGCCGTCGCAAGATGTTTTCAGACAAGTTCTTGCCATCGTGAAACCGACCAACGTTTATCTGGTGGGTGCCCTTGGCTACGACTTTGACGATCCCGGCGCATTCTTGACCAGGCTCGTGGGTCTTTGCCGCTATGCCGTGAGAGAGAAGGAAGGCCAAGTACATGGAGACAAACTCGCCGCTCTCATGGGATGCACGAAATTGTCACTCGCCCTTGGGCTGACGCTGCTGAAAAGAATCCACCTGATTGACTGGTTTGCGGAAGAGGGTTACGTCAATCTTGACCTGCTAGAGCATACCGGCGGCAAATTCGAGGACTTCCCCGAGTTCGCCCAGCTTTCCAAGAGCCTGGAAGAGACAAGCAGCTTCAGAGCCTGGTGTGCATCGCAACGACTTAAGGACATACAATCGTCGATCGTTCAAAATGGAATCTTACTTGCTCCTTATTCGGAGACAAGCGAAAATCCCGTTGTCAGCGAGAGGAAGGAACATGTCAGCCCAGACGGATCACCAAGTGAATACGAAAGCAGAGCTACCACTTAAGCCGGAACAAGCAGAGTGGCTGAAAAGCAAAATCCGCGATATTCCTGATTTCCCTAAGCCGGGAATCTTGTTCAAAGATGTGACGACGCTGTGGAAGGAAAAAGACGCCTTTGCCTTCGTCACCGAAGCACTGGCACAGAAGAGCAAATCTCTAAAGCCAGACGTGATCGCTGGAATTGAGGCACGCGGTTTCATTGTCGGTTCGGCTGTCGCCTATATGCTCGGCTTGGGATTCGTACCAATAAGGAAGCCAGGTAAACTTCCGTACGTAGTCGAAAGAGTTACTTACGATTTAGAGTATGGAACAGACACCATCGAAGTGCACGCTGATGCGCTTGAGAAGGGACAACGAGTGGTTCTGCTCGACGATCTGCTCGCCACAGGTGGCACTGCCGGTGGTGCAATTCAACTGTTAGAGAAAATTGGCGGCACAGTCGTAGGGACCGGTTTTATCGTGGAACTTGGTTTTCTCAACGGCAGAAATCGCCTGACGACCCAATCGGACATTTTCTCACTCATTTCCTATTGACTCGATTGCTCCCAATGTTTAAGACAGAGTCAAATACTCTCGTACTTACCGACTGATCTTCATTTAGTGGCTCCTTCGGCAAGTTATACTCGTCCGGCTTTTTGTTTTGCTCTTTCAGGACACGAATCAAATTTTGCCGGTATGATGGAATGTAACTGGTCTTTTCTTTGATTTCCATCTCAAGAGCCTTGCGGTAAAAACATTCCGCCTCTTCCAGATGGTGGTGATACTCATAGCTTTTTGCCAGATCTCCCAGAGCCGCTGGGTAGGTCCATGCGTATCTGGTGCTTCGTGGTGGCGCCTCGCCACCATACCGATTGGATTCCGCTAGCACCAGCTTGGCCTGACGATCCCACTTCTCATACTCCGCCGAGGTCGATATCGCGTTGGCAGATTTAAACGCGTCGCTCCACGCGGGCTCAGGACTCAAACCGAATTGAGTAAATGTAACGTAAAACGCCCCGAAGAAGGAAACGACGAACATCCCCTTAAAAACTTTGTCCTCCCTGGCTGACTTCATTTCAAATGTCCTTGCTTGTTCAAAATCGTGTCAATCATCGCGATACCACGGACGAACCGAAATATTTTTTCTCGAGCCGGATCACGGTCTTTCGATAAGAATCGGCGCTCACAGTGTCTCCAAGAGATTCACTCTTCCACATCGCCATTCTCAACGGCACATATACCTGACGAATGAACGCCATGCTGCGATGCTTTCCAAAGCAAGCCTTCTCGACTCTGGCGATCGGAGCATATATCCAGTTAACTTCTGTGGTCTGTCCCGCCTGACTCACCGCATGACAGTAGGCAGCAAAATAAACGAACGCAGGAAGAGGAAGAAGCAAGGCCGCCCTTCTCAAACATCGTTGCCTCTTTAGAGATATAGGCTGTGCCTGAAGATTAAATCCAGACGGTTTTACAATGGCGATCGTCAGAATGAACATATAGGCAAGGAACAGGAAGGAACTGATGACAGGCAACAATCTGGCGTGGGGATGGTCTCGAAGCAACCAGGCAAACACCGCCGCTGAAATAAGACAGTATCCGACGTTGAACAACCGCTTTGTTATTGTCTGAAACAAAATCGCTACCTCCTGCCTGCTTATTGACGATCAGGAATTTTCCACCGAGCCGATTGGTTGACTTTGCCATTGTCCCTGTGTAACAAATGAGCTAGAGGTTCTCTAATTTCGAAGGACAAGCCACTAATTGATACTTACCCTCTACCTCGGGATATCAAGCCCTGTGCCTGTCGAATCGTTTAGCATGATCTGTAGCGCGGTATGAATTTAATGTCAACCAGTTTCCGGTGCGAATCAGGAGCCATCGAAAATGGCTGAATCCAATGGACAGCTAGTTCACAACTCCACTTTTGCTCTCAAAGGCAATCGTCCGACGATTGCGGAACGAATCAGAGAATGGACTCCGGTTATCTTCACCACCGCAGCCTATTGCACTTTTCTCGTAGTTTTGGTCCCAATACTGATGCTTTTCGCGCTCAGCCTGGGTCTGGCCGGCAATTGGTTCATACAGTTTATCGTTTGTCTTACGCTGCTGTCGGGGATTGCGCTAGCTTCGGTCTACTTTGTCAGATACGCCAGCCGACACATGTTGGGGGGACGAAAGAAGAAGCTGGAAGAGCTCGAGCAAAAGTTATCCTCAGGCCAATCGGTGGACGTGATTCGAGACGTAGACACGCTGATCACAGAGAATCTGAAGATGGGGCGATGCAGCGTTGCTGAATACTACAGCCAACAGCTTCT
>CAYTDR010000744.1:0-4526 GCA_964436185.1 uncultured Candidatus Obscuribacterales bacterium
CTGCTGCGCCTCGGAGTAAAACTCATTTGCTAATAATGATACCAATTTCTAATGACAGCGATTTGTGGATGCGGCATCCCCAATCGAAGTGGGTTCGATCACATCGTAACAAATTCGATCGATAGCAACTCCATCGTCATCCCGAAAAATGCCGACCACTTGCTTGCATGATCGATACGATAAAAGTGTGTTGGCTAAAAAAGGATGCCCGGCAAAAATACTCCAAGCCAAAAGTTCAGGCAATCAAGTTTGGCTTATACACCTTGAAGCAAAATTCGAGACCGTTCTCCTCCTGAATCTCAGAGCATGAGACAAGCTGAAAGAACGGCTTGTAGTCTGGAAAAAACGTATCGCATTCGAACGTATGCCTAATCTCAGTCAAGTAAAGGAAACCAATCCGTGGATCCTGAATGGCTAAATTATAGGTTTGTGCGCCACCGATAACGAAGACATTGTCAACGGGTCCTGGCGCAAGAGTCTTGAACGCTTCCTCAAAACTCTGACAGCGAAACACTCCTTGTGGAAGTGGATACTGATTGTTGCCGGTGATCACAACGTTGTATCTTTGCGGTAGCGGCCTGACATTGCTTGGAATCGACTCCCAGGTCTTTCGACCCATGATCACGGCGTTGTATAGACCCGCTTGAGAAGCGGTGGAAGTCAATTGTTTGAAGTGTTTCAAATCTCGAGGAAGGCGCCACGGCAGCGAATTATTTTTGCCAATACCTCGATTGAGGTCGCATGCCACAACAATGTCGAATCTATCTCTCATCTCTGGTTCCCCACTCCCAGGATTCCGGCGCGAACTATTTGAATCCGTTTGTATGACATTGGCGAAAATGTCATTTCAGATCCAACGCAATTATATATAGATGAAGGGAATTCAAACCGACACTGGAAATTTGATAAACCCCTGATGCACATAATCGTGCAACTGGAAGTCGTCGTAACCAAGCTCCAGCAATGGTTTCTTCGCGATTGTAACTGTCGGGAGCTTACCTGGTTCTCTGTTCATTTGTTTTTTCAAACCTTCGACATGATCGAGGTAAATATGTACGTCACCAAATGTGTGAATCAAGAACCCTGGTGTAAGTCCACATTCCTGCGCCACCATCATGAGCAATAATGCGTAACTGGCGATATTGAACGGCACACCAAGAGCGAGATCGGCAGAGCGCTGATACAGATTGAGATCGAGTCTGCCCGATCCGGAAACATAAAATTGAAACATCATATGGCAAGGAGGCAAGGCCATCTTGTCCAGGTCGGCTACATTCCATGCAGAAACAATCAACCTTCTCGAGGCGGGGTTGGATTTGATCTGATCGACAACGTTTTGAATCTGATCGACGTGACCTTCGACAAGAACATCGCCGTCCTTGCGAAAGGTTCTCCAGTTGCGCCACTGAAATCCATAAATCGGACCCAGCTCGCCGTCTTCATCTGCCCATGCATTCCATATAGGTGTGTGCTGAGCCAGCTGATCATTTATATTGGTCGAGCCGCGTAGGAACCAGAGCAACTCGCGGAGCACTCCGTCGAACTTCACTTTTTTCGTGGTCAACAATGGAAAGCCTTCGCGTAGATCGTATCGGGCTTGCATGCCGAACACCGAGATCGTTCCGGTGCCGGTTCGATCTTCTCGCCGTTCGCCGTGCTCGAGTACATATTTGACTAGATCTAGATACTGCTTCATCTGGAAATCCTCGCGGCGGTCAAAACTATATCTCTTTGCCTATGAAATCTTGCGCGAAAGCCGCAGCAATTGCCGATTCTTCACTCCAACTGAAATCATGTTACAAGTTCTTTCGACTGCTGGGATGAAGCACTATGTTAATCGCTCTTCAGGTTGAGCAGCAGTCACCTACAAGTAGAAAAAGCTTCGATAATAAACTGTGTATTTAAACTATAAATCTAGAGTGATGATTTCGGAAATTTCCCTTCCGGAAGGGTAAGCTAACGGTCTTTAAATCGCGTTTTCCGGGAGGAGTGCTATGCTCACAGAGTTTCGCAACGAACCTTTTACTGATTTTTCTTGCCAGACGAACGAAAAGGAGATGGCTGCAGCCATCAAAACCGTTCGGTCACAGTTGGGTAAGACTTATCCATTGATGGTCGGCGGTGTGCAGTCGAACAATGGATCAGGCGAATTAGTCTCCACAAATCCAAGCAAGCCGAACGAAGTCGTCGGCAAGTTTGTATTGGCCACGAGGGAAGACGCAGAACGTGCCCTTGATGTAGCGACGAAGACTTTCGAAAGTTGGAGAAAGGTTCATCCTTGCGAGCGGGCTCGTTATCTATTTAAAGCTGCAGCTATCATGCGTCGCCGCAAAATGGAACTGTCTGCCTGGTTGGCGATCGAAATCGGTAAGAGCTGGGCGGAAGCTGACGGTGATGTCGCTGAAGCGATCGACTTCTGTGAGTTCTATGGTCGTGAAATGGTGCGTCTTGCTCAGCCTCAGGACATTCATCCATACAATGGGGAAGAGAACGACCTTCAATACATTCCTCTGGGTGTGGGCCTCGTCATTCCTCCATGGAATTTCCCCCTCGCCATTCTCGTCGGTATGACGTCAGCGGCAATTGTTACTGGCAACACAGTTATCCTCAAGCCTTCCAGCGAAACCCCGACGATTGGCTATCAGTTCGTCAAAATCATGCAGGAAGCTGGACTGCCGGAGGGCGTACTTACTTTTCTGCCGGCTCCTGGTTCCAGCGTTGGAAACTACCTTGTCGAGCATTCGAAGACTCGATTCATTGCCTTCACAGGTTCGAAGGAAGTCGGTCTCAGGATTAACGAACTCGCTGCCAAGCCGCAACCTGGTCAACTATGGATTAAGCGCGTGATTGCCGAGATGGGTGGAAAAGATTCCATCGTCGTCGACAAAGACGTCGATACTGAGGAAGTGGCTACTGGTATCGTATCCAGTGCATTCGGATTCCAGGGGCAAAAATGCAGCGCTTGTTCGCGAGCGATCGTTCATCAAGACGTATATGACGAAGTGCTGAAGAAAGTGGTGGAGAAAACCGAGAAACTCAAAATTGGCTCCATCGAAGACAAAGAAACCTATCTTGGTCCGGTCGCTTCGAAATCGGCATATGAAAGTATCATGGGCTACATCGAGATCGGCAAGCAAGAAGGCAAACTGATGTCCGGCGGCGAGTCTCTCAATGGCAGCGCCAATGGTGGCGGTTTCTTCATCAAACCGACGATCATCGCTGATGTCGCTCCCGATGCAAAAATTTCGCAAGAAGAGATTTTTGGACCGGTCCTGTCGTTCTTGAAAGCGAAGGATTGGAATCATGCGATCGAGATCGCCAATAATACCGAGTTTGGTTTGACTGGTGCAGTGTACTCCCGCAATCGCGAACATATCGAGCAAGCGAGACGAGAGTTTCACGTTGGCAATCTCTACATCAACAGAAAGTGCACAGGCGCACTCGTAGGAGTCCAACCGTTCGGTGGCTTCAATATGAGTGGTACTGACTCCAAAGCTGGTGGCAAGGACTACTTGCTCCTGTTCACCCAGGGCAAAGTTGTTTGCGAACGCTTCTAAGCGAACGTTGCGACTAGATTTTTTGCAAGGGCGATGCGAAAGCGTCGCCCTTGTACTTAGGTTCCCAAAGCATGCTCTTCTGTGTATAAGCGGGCGAGACCGTCACTCGACCGACACCACAATTCGAGAGAACTTTTCATAGACAAGGCCAGCACCGCAGATAGAGTCTACGAAAGCGAGCTATTGATGTGACTTTTTTACTTCGTCTTCGAACTAAATTCGAATCTCTTGAATAACGCCATCTTTGACAAGAATTTCGCCGCCTTCCAGGCGTTGAAAAATGTTCTCGCCGATGCGAACGTCGACAGGATTCTCGACGGTGAACTGAGTGACCACGCTACCGATCGGCAATTCCGAAAGCGCCTGGTTCTGTCCTTGCATTTCTTCTCTCAATTGCAGGAGCCGCATCTTTTCAGCTTCCACCTGAGAACGAATGGTTTCGATCTGAATTCGGGCGTCAGTCGATATACCGCCCTGAGTTCTTTTTTCGATGTCGGCAATTGCTCGTTTGCCTTTGAACTCGAGCTGTTGCAGCTCGGCATCGATCTGTTGGAGGTTCCGCTCGATTTCCTGGCTTACTTGGCTCTTGAAGTTTTCAGTTACTATTGCCCGTACCGCAATCTGTCGGATGAGCTGTATCGACTCAACCATCTATTCCTCCAAATGAGTCTTCCAAACGAGCCACTGATTCCCGGGGAATCCATTCCAGCTTAGTAATTTAATCGTATGTAGTTTAGCAGAACATTCGACCAAACCTCTACCGCTGGCGGTTCTTTGATATCTAACGAAATCTTGGAAACCAGACCCGATATTGGTCGAGGTTCATCGACCTGCGCCAAATTGATTCACTGTCCTACCGGCGAACGAAAATATGCCATTCCTCTGGTCCTTCCTGGTGAGCCCAGAACTCGAAACCGCGAGTATGCCAGATATCATAGAATGGCTGAGGTTCCCACCGGTGTTTGATGC
>CAYTDR010000745.1:0-4523 GCA_964436185.1 uncultured Candidatus Obscuribacterales bacterium
TCACGAGCACAACTGCAAACTTGGTCCACAACCTGACCTGTGAGAACTCTTGCGGCAATCTTGTTGTTTGGCAACCCGTCCTTTAATACCAGCCTCAAATTGGCAACTATGTCGTTGGCGTTGGAATAGCCCCTGTCATCGATGTAGACACCCATTCCGAATTCGATAGGGATGGTTTCGACTACATTTAGGAGCATGAATTCATCGTCGTTCTTCCATTGACCTTGAGCTACAGAGTCCACTGCATCTCGAGCGCATTCGGATTCATCAACCGCTATCAAAATTTTCATTGGGACTACCTCTGTATATGACCACGACTATAATGAAACACCAGCAAGCTCTGATCTTCCTTCCTATGGACTAGTGACGTGCCTGATTTGATGAGCCTTTAGAAGGAGTCATCGGTATTCGCTGGCTCTTGCTGCTGTCTTTTGCAGTTATGGACCGGGTGTTTCTAAATCTGTTCAACCGGCTAGCTGACAAATGCAAACCAATTTGTTTGTGTCGGACAAGCGTATACGGAAATCGTGATGTAGTTCCAGCCGCCTGTTTTTAGCACGTGTAGCGAACTGCCACCATATGAGTGGCACAAGTATTGCATGGATCATATGCACGCACGAGAGTTTCCAGATTCCTTCGCAATCGTTGCTCCGGCTCGTCCTCAGACAGGGTTTCAATAGTCTGAGTGACGACTTCTTGTATATCTCTTTCAATGCGGTATGTGTTTTGAGCGGATGGAGTGATCATGTCCGCTTCGACAATAAAGCCTTGCTCATCCACTTCGTACTGATGATAGAGTGTGCCTCTCGGGCACTCCACCGCACCAGTGGCTCGTCCACCCTTAACGTCGATTTTTTGTAAGCAGTTCTGACGTGCTGTTGGTGTGTCCCAATATGTGGTGCTTCCCATGAGCGTTTCAACTATGGACTTGCAACGCTCCATGGCTTCGACAATTTCTATGGCCTGTCCGAGATTGTTCCAAATGGTATTAGTGTCTCCTTTAGCCAGCTCCGTCGATTGAAATATGCTTTTGGCCTTGGGACCCAGCTGGTCATGGAACAAATGCAGACGCGCCAAAGAGCCGACCATGAATGGCTGACCATTGAAGGATGAGCGCTTAGAATGACTGTAAGGAACCGACTCCTCTTTCAAATAGACCTGATACTCGTCGACGTCGGCTTCAAACCCGGTGCTCGATCTAATCCGATCACCAAAATAACCATAGTGAGAAGGTTCAGGAATGAGCGCCAGAAAAACCGGCTCGCTCGTCCTTCTCACTGGGGGATTGAACCTCATCAGTGTTTCGCAGGTTCGCACGGCCAGGTCGGACGTCTTAAGTAATCGTTCTCTCAGATCTTCCAGATCAGCTCTTCGAGGGTAACTGGATAGACCTCCGACATGCAGATTCACAGGATGGAACGGCCGTCCTCCGATGAGTGTTTGTATTGTCGAGCCTAGAGTGCGAAGCTCGGTCCATGCTCTGAACTCATCCTGGAACTCTGTGGCAAACCTGTATACATCGGAGAATCCGAGGAAGTCAGGCAAGGCGAGAGCATAAATGTGTGTGGAATTTGACTCGATAATCATACCCAGATGCATCAGCTCGCGGAACAACTCCGTTATGCGTGAGGGAGCGAAAGAGTGGATTTTCTCGATTGCACGAACGGCTGCAAGCACATGGCCAGTCGAGCATATAGCGCAGACACGCGAGGTGATGTGTGGTACTTCCTTATGATGGTGCCCCACCACCAGGCGCTCGAAGAAGCGGGTCCCTTCGAATACATCGAGTTTGACGCTTTGCACCTGCGTCCCTTCTATGTCGACATAGACTGAAGCATGTCCTTCTACCCTGCAGATCTCAGGTATGATGATCCTTTTCTTGCCGTCGTCGTCGTCGCTCACCTAGGCACTCCTATCTTTAATTCCTTACAAAGTTGCTTTACTTGCACCCTGACATAAAGAATTGAATTCAATCAATTACTAGCTGGATTGCTCTTCTGCTCTCTGGCCGCCAGCGCGAGAGAAAACGTTGTCTGGTGCGCCGAAAGCGAATAGTCGCGATTGAACCTCTTTAAGGCTGTAACCTTTCTCTTGTAGAATTTGAGCCATTGCTTCAGTTTGCGGCTCCTCGGACGGTCCCCAGCAGCCGTAGCAGGCAGCACCGACGCTGGGGCAGAGCGCCCCGCAACCACCGGCAGTGATTGGTCCGAGGCAGGGAAGATCCTTCTCTATGAGAACGCAAGGATTTTCTCGTAGCTTGCACTCCAAACAGACCGGCTTGCTCGTTATGTAGGGTAAGTGATCTTTTAAGAGACTGGCGGTGACGGAGAGAAATTGTGTGGCGTTGATAGGGCATCCTGAAAGTTTCGCGTCGACACGGACATGGTCTGACAGAGCGGCTGCCGGCTGAACTTCAATGGTTGACTCTGGTCCATAGACCTTGGCCTTCATTTCCTCGACGGCAAACTTGTTGCAGCCGCCTTTTTGCACGCACCCCCAGACCGCACAATTGCCTACGGCAACAAGCCAGCGAGCCTTTGACCTGATCTCCTTGAGTCTCTCCAGATCGTGTGGTTGACTGACGGTTCCCTCCACAAACGCGATGTCGACATTGCGAGACTCTTCATTCTTGCTCTGTGCAAATGGAAAGCTTGAAATACGTACATAGGGTAAAAGTTTGTCGAGGTTTTCCAGAATAACAAGAAGCTCGCCAGCACATCCGGTTAAGCCGTATACGGAGATTGATGGCAGCGAGCGGCCATTTGTAACTGCGCTCATACTTTTCCTCCAAAACTTCTACTTTCTAACGTGCAAGGCAGCTCGATTACACTAGTTCGACAACCTCTGGAATAAATCGGAGAGCATCGAGCCTGTAGACTGGACCGTCGCGACAAGTAAACTTGCCACCAACGAAACAGTGCCCACATTTTCCGACTGCACACTTCATGTGCCGCTCCAGCGACAACCAAATGTTCCTGTCGGGTAACCCTTTGGCTCGCAGTTCGTTGACGACATATTTGTACATGACCGGAGGCCCACAAACCGCTGCCAAAAAGTTAGGCTCGATCTCAGCTAATTTCACCATGTCAGTCACTCTGCCTAGTTGCCAGGAGACATTCGGTAAATCCGGTCCTATAAGTTCCTCGGCCGCAATATATACACTCATATCTCTTCGCCTGAGAAGCAACTTTAGTTCATGTCGAAAGAGAAGCAATTGCGAATGACGCATGCCGTAGATAATCACAATTTTGCCGAATTGGTCTCTTCGATCAAGGACGTATTGCCACAGAGACCTCATCGGTGCCACACCCAGCCCGCCGGCGATCAGTACAAGGTCTCTGCCCTGGAACTCTTCAACCGGAAACCCTGTACCAAAGGGACCACGCAAACCGACCCAATTCCCCTCGATCATGTCAAACAGGGCGGTTGTGACTCTACCGATCTTGTGTATACACAATTGGATGGTACCGTCCACAGAGCCTGAGCAAACCGAAATAGGCGCTTCTCCAACACCTGGCACCCAGAGCTGAACAAACTGTCCAGGCATGCATGAGCTCAAGCTGGAAGGTTCGTCGAAGCGCAGCTCGAACAGGTAGTTGTTGGCAGCTAGCGGAGTTATTGTTCGTATCACCGACTTCTGGGGAAGAAACGGAGTAGTGGCGCATTCAGTGCTCATGCTTACCACCTTCTTCATCACGTAGATCGCCAATTTGCAAATATTGACTGGACCGACAAGAGCACTCGTCTTTCTGGCAAGTCGATTCTTGTTTCACCTCATCCGTGATCAACACCGCGGGTTTTCCTTGCAGACGCAGAACAACACTCACGATATCGTCTATACCGCTGGGACATGACACAGTGCATCTGCCGCAGCCGACGCAGGTGGGAAGACCGTGAGGATCCTCGAAGCCGTGCAGCTTATGTCTATACCAGAATTTGAGCCGGTCGACTGGACCGGGACGAAAGTTGAAGTCACCGGCCACTTTTGCAAAACCGACCAATTGACAGCTATCCCACTCTCTTACACGCTCGCCTCGCTCAGCATGCAGACTGGCGATATCGATCATGTCGAAGCAGTAGCAAGTTTGACACACGAATGTGCAATTACCGCAACTCAAGCATCGATTCCCCAGATCATCCCAAATCTTGCTTTCCCACTCCATATCGACTATAGCGGGTAAGTTCTCTGACTCGAAGCCACGCTCGAACGCCTTCTCTCTGCTTGTCCAGAAGTCCTTAAAAGCCTGTTTCTCTTCCGCTGCAGGAGAGGCGAAAAGATCGCGATCCGACTCGACGAGCGTCAGCCCATTTGCTGTTCCGATCTGGACGAAGTACTGTCCATCCACATCGGTGAGAAACAAATCATAGCTGCTTGGAGAATCTGTACCCATGGACTTGCAGAAGCAATGCTTGTCTGGCATGCACGAAAGACCGACCAGTAATGAAGAGTTTCGCCGGATCGAATAGTGGGAATCCACCGGCTCGGCCAGGTATATTTTGTCCATAATTCCTAAGCCCGCAAG
>CAYTDR010000746.1:0-4521 GCA_964436185.1 uncultured Candidatus Obscuribacterales bacterium
CTGATCCTGATCGACGAATGGGTCGCTTACCTTCGCCAAATCTACAAGGTGGAAGGCCTTCCCTCTGGCTCCTTCGATGCCAACCTGTCCTTTGTTCAATCGCTGACCGAAGCGGTGAAGGCGAGCCCGGGCACCTTGCTCGTTGCGTCGCTCCCAGCATCACAGATCGAAGTTGGCGGAGAGGGTGGCCAAGAGGCCCTTGCCCGCCTCAAACAGACGTTTAGCCGTGTCGAATCCTCTTGGCGTCCGGCGAGCCAGGAAGAGAGTTATGAGATTGTTCGACGCAGACTGTTCAAGGAAATTCCGGGCGACAAGTTCCACCACCGTGACAATACCTTGAAGCAGTTTGCCAAGCTGTACCGCGAAAATTCCAACGATTTCCCTCAAGGATGTGCAGATGAGGATTATCGGCGGAAGCTGGAAAAAGCTTATCCGATCCACCCCGAGCTTTTTGATCAGCTTTATACCAGTTGGGGTTCGCTCGAGAAATTCCAACGCACACGCGGTGTCCTGCGTTTGATGGCGCAAGCCATCCATGAGCTTTGGATGAGTGGCGATCCTTCGGTGATGATTATGCCGGGAAGTGTGGCGATCAGTTCCCCTCGTGTGGAACCAGAGCTTCTCCATTATCTTGATGTCAGTTGGCAGTCGATCATTGCAGGGGACGTCGATGGGGCAGCATCAACGCCCTACAAGATCGATCAGTCAGCTCCCAATCTCAACCGCTACTCTGCCACACGAAGGGTCGCTCGAGCGATCTTCATGGGCACAGCGCCAACGCACCAACAGCAGAATACCGGTCTAGATGATAAGCAGATCAATCTCGGAGTGGTTCAGCCTGGCGAACGTCCAGCCATATTCGGCGATGCATTGCGGCGGCTTACCAACCAAGCCAAGTTCATGCACGCAGATCTGGGCCGTTATTGGTATTCCATGTCGGCCAGCCTCAACCGCATAGCAGCGGATAAGGCTGGCCAGATTGAAGCTGCACTGGTCGATGTTACAATCGATGCGGAATTGGCAAAATATGTGAATGGCCTAGCCGATCGCGGGCATTTTGACGCCGTACAAGTTGCGCCAAATGGTTCTGCAGAAGTACCCGACGAAGCTGGCGGTGTGCGCGCTGTCGTCCTTGGAGTATCTCACCCACATAGTGGGCGGGATAGCTCTGAGGCTATGGATGAAGCCAAAGAAATCTTGCTAAAGCGGGGCAATACCCCGCGTGTGTATCGTAACATGCTTATCTTCATTTCGGCTGACGCTCGTCAGCTCGATAATCTAAAGGATGCTGTTCGCTCCGTTCTCGCTTGGACCGAGATCGTGCGTGATACTGAACGGTTGAACCTCACGCAGAGCGATAGTGCTTTGGCCAAAGCCAAACTCGCAGAAGCGACAGAAACCATGAAGACAAGGCTGAAGGAAGCTTGGTGCTATTTGCACTACCCGTCACAGGAAAGCGCCCAAGCGGACGTGGATTGGATTTCGGGCAAAATCGCAGCTCAAGATGGGCTGCTAGCGCGTGCAAGTAAGAAGTTGGTGGCTGAGGAGGGGTTACTCACTGAACTGGGACCGTCTCGTCTGGATCGAGAGCTTCAGAAATATATCTGGAACGGGAAACCCCATCTCGGTCTGGCTGATATGTGGGAGTATCTTAACCGGTACATATACCTTCCCAGACTCAAAGACCGCACGGTTCTAGCAAAGACAATACAGACGGCGGTGAGCCAAACTGTGCCAGGCCCCTTTGCTTACGCGGAGCGTTGGAATGAAACTGCCCAGCGATATGACGGGCTGGTCATACTAAGTTCGCCCAACGCGCAGATCGTCATCGATAGGGATTCCTTGATTGTGAAACCCGATGTTGCGGATGCCGCAAGAGCGAAGCAGACAGAGATCCCAATGGATGGCAAGGGTACCGGAGAAGCTGGTTCCGTGCCTCCTGATGGAGGAGCAGGTGGAGCTGCTCCGGAAACAGTTCCAGCCGAGAAGGCGCCAACCCGCTTCTTGGGTACGGTTATGATATCGCCCGAGCGTCCTGCGCGTGACATGCATCAAATTGTCGAGGCAATCGTTGAACAGCTCACGACAATGCCGGGATGCGATGTTTCATTGCGACTTGAAATCGACGCTGAAGTGCCGAATGGATTGGATAGGGCCAAGGTCAGAACATTGCTCGAAAATGCCGCTACTTTGGGGTTCATCGACAAGAGTGTGCGGTGAACTGATTGTACCTAGCGTAACTGAGGCAGGCTCAAACGGAATGGCTTGCCGAGAGAGGAATAGAGCCAAATAAAAAGACTAAAGTGAAAAAACGTAATAAAGTCAGTCAGTTGAGTTAGGTATCGAATACCTATAGCGCGCTATCAATCCAATCTGGCAGCGTGGCGCTGCATGGTCCGAATATACAAAAGTCGAAATGTGCATTGGAGATTTTAGAGTCGACGTTGAAAAGGATCGCTGTCGCTCCCGCATCTTTTGCCTGAATTATAAAGTGTGAAGCAGGGTGGACCTGTCCAGACGTCCCAACGGCGATGAAAAGTTCACAAGATTTTAAAGCCTGATCAACTCGACCTAGTTCGCGAGGAGCTTCGCCAAATAGCACAATATCAGGGCGCAATCCCTCTCGACCACAAACTGCACATTCACGATTATCTTCTAGTCGGCTGTGCCTTGCTCCCTGCCAACCGCAATCCATGCAAGTTGCAGAGTTCAGTTGCCCATGCAGGCGAACAACATTCGATGAACCGGCACGCTCATGCAGATCGTCTACATTTTGAGTGACTAAGAGGAAATCGCCCTTTTGATTGCGGCGCCAATGGCTCTCAAGTTCTGCGAGTGCAAAGTGCGCTTCATTTGGATCGGCATTGCGAACAGCAATGCGGAGATCATCATAGAAAGCGCAAACGAGGTCAGGATTTCTGTACAAGGCTTCGGCCGTGCAAACATCTTCAATACGATGTCCTTCCCAAAGGCCATCGGCATCGCGAAAGGTCGACAAGCCGCTTTCTGCGGAAACACCGGCACCTGTTAGCACTACAATATTCATAAGATTCCATTGTACCAAAAAAAGGTGCGAAGCGGAGACATCTTTAGGCTGTTGTTGTTGCAATGGTTCCAGAGCTTTCTGGAGTGATAAATTTCCGAACCTGACGGGATTTTAGGATAAGAGCAACAGAGTGATGAAGATAGGTTTCAAAAGATTGTAGTGTGTCCAAGGTGCCTTACATTTCAGTAGGTCGAAAATGCCCTTAAGTTGCTTAGATGAACGAAATTGGAAGATACAAGCATTCGACTTGAATGACGAAGAGTGGTTGCAGCTTAAGACTAGAGATCGGAAATTTGGTGGGCTTCGAATGCCCTGCTGCGATGCGGAGGTGGTGCTTAAGCAATCAAAGTTGGGTACTCGCTTTTTCGCCCACAGGCGCGGAGCTTGTCTAACATCTAAAGAAGGGGAGGAGCATCGGCAGCTGAAGCTCATCGCGGTCGATGTGGCGAGACGCTGCGGATGGGAAGCCCACACGGAAGTGCCGGGCATCGCACCATCAGGTGAGAAATGGATCGCCGACGTGCTCGCTACCAAAGGTCCAGTTCGGATTGCAATTGAGGTTCAGTGGTCTGCTCAGACAACCGCTGAGACGTTGCGGCGACAGAAATTATACAGGGAATCTGGGGTCAGGGGCCTTTGGTTGCTGCGACAACCCGGCTTTCCGGTAATGCGGGAGCTACCTGCAGTTTGTGTTGGAGGGGATCTGAATGAAGGATTTTATGCCCTTCTACCCTATCGAGGGGCAAAGGTTACCCGAAATGACCGAATAAAACGAAGTGGTTGGAAATCGGTCATTCCAATGACAGATTTATTGCATGCTGCTTTCTCCCAAAGATTAAAATGGGGTCTGGTTACTGAAATTGGGGCAGGGGCAGAAGCCGAAGTGTTCGTTGCTGAGAGCGACTGCGATCGGTGCGGAGTTATCACTGATATTATAGCAGGAGTGGACCTCATAGTTGCAGGCTCCAGATTCGACTTCTCACTACGTGATTTTACAGGTTGTCAGGGCCTAGTATCGCAATTTTTTCGAGAGATATCTGCCGAAAACGAACTGCGTCATATAAAGATCCGGTATAGTCGCACCAGGAGAGAGCATTACTTGAGCAATGGCTGCTCAGGTTGTGATCGTCTCATAGGTGATTTCCATCTCGCTAGTTATCGCGAACAAACTAAGGTAGTGTGTCGCTTCCCGGTGGAATTAACGGACGAGTGGCTTGATCTTATAAAAAGCAGTGATAGCTTCGATGGAGAGGCGCCCGAATGGTGGGTGCTGGACGCTGCTAGCGTCGTCCCGAAAGTGTAGACTATTTGGTTTGGGACTTCGAACCCGAGACACAAACAGGGACTAGGGGCATGAATGGGGGCAGAATTGAAATCCGCATTCATTTAAAATCATCTAATCAATAGGATAATAAATAGTTTCGAGTCCTCTTCTGGGCACCATTTCTTCGTTCAGCAATGTTCACTAACGGTTG
>CAYTDR010000747.1:0-4518 GCA_964436185.1 uncultured Candidatus Obscuribacterales bacterium
ATCCTGCTCGTAAATCGCGTTCAGTAGCGTTACTGTCGCTTTCTGCACGATCTTATCCTCCAGCGATGGGATCGAGATTGGTCTCTCTTTTCCCCCTTCCTTTGGAATATAGATTCGCCGCAGTGGTTGCGCTCTGTAACGCTTGCTCCGAATGCGCTCGTAGAGCTCCTGGATTTTCTTCTCCACACCCTTCTGGTATTCACCGTATTTGACACCATCTACTCCGGCACTGGCGTCTTTTCGCAGGCTTCTAAAAGCCTCCGTCAGCGCCGCCGGCGTGAGGTAGTGAGCGATTGAGAGAAACTGTAGCTGCCGGTTTCCCCGTGCAAGCTCAGATATTCGTTCAAGTTCAGTTGACATGGTTTTCCTCGATATCTGTGTATCGTCATGTTTCCTTCGACCGATGCGTCGTCTTGTTCCCCCCTTCCCTACTCCGGGTCCCGGTGCGTCTCAGCATCCAGTTCCCCGTTATCATCAGTACTACGGGTTCGTACGTCTCCTCTGCGTCCATTGCGCTTCCTCTCCGGTCTCCCTTGACTGGCGCTACTCGCTTCCACCGCTTGCGGTGGCGAGGAATGCAGAGGTGTTTCCCAAGTTCCTGGGGAATCCTTGTGTACACGTGCCCCGGGCTAGGGACTCCGGCGGCTCCTCCGGACCTCGCCTTAGCGGTCCGGTTGATGCTGTCTTCTGCCAGGCTAAGGGCATCGACTTCCGCAACGACAAAAGATTTCGGAGCTGGATCTCTCGCGGCCCATGTACTGCCGAGTAGAGTGAACGTGTCACCACGTTCACCCCCTCCAAGAACAGTGCATGATACTTTCGCATCACACTGCTCGCGCATCCGACCCGGTACGGGACCGGGCTTTTGTTGTTACTTTGCGCTGCCGCGTGCGTACTTTGCGGCTTTCCTCTCGTTTCTGCCAGTAGTCTCGGAGAGTTGGGTCATCTGGGCTGGCGGTGCCTTTAACTTTGACGTGTCGTTCTATTTTCACAGAGGCAACGTCAAATAGGTAGATGGTTTTCTGTCCATCTTTAGCCTGGAATCTCCATCCATTTTGTGGGTGGAAGTACTTCTCTGCCACCCAGTATTTCCCTTTGTTTTGGTGGCGCCTTAGGCACCATATCCAAAGCATCTTCCAGATTTCTTGCGATACGTAAGAAAGCACTTGTTTGCTTACGGCATGCGAGTAGTGGTTCGCCCATCCTGGTAGGATTTTATTGAAGTGTCGGATGACATTCTCAGCTGTTGCTTGCTTGTGTTTGTTCAGCCACAAGCGTAGTTCTGCGAGCTTGGCATGCACCTTTTCCTTTTGAGGTTTGATAAGGCATTTGCCTCTGTATTTCCTGATATTGAAACTCAAGAAATCGAACCCATCGTTGATGTGAACTATTCTTGTTTTCTCCGGGTGCAGAGTTAGACCTCGCGGCATCAGCCACTCTTCAATGGTCGATTTTGCGGCTTCAATCTCTTTACGAGTGCTTGCACACACGATGAGGTCGTCGGCATAGACTACACATCCGTACTTAGGACCAAGCGCCTTTTGCAAGCCATGTAACGCCACGTTCAAAAGGCAGGGTGAGATTATCCCGCCCTGAGGCGTGCCGCTATCTGTTTCGTGAAAAAAATCTGCCTCTACGTAACCTGCTTTGAGCCATGCTCTTATGAGTTGCCGACCGGGCATTGGTCCTATGGCTTTGAGGATGTGCTCATGTGAAATTTTGTCGAATGCACTTTTAAGATCGCAGTCTAAGATCCATGGACGGCGACTGTTGCCCTTCAAGTAATTCCAGCATTGTTCAATTGCGTCGTGTATACTTCTTCCGGGTCGGAAGCCGTAGCTGTTTGGTTCAAATCGAGCCTCCCAGCACGGTTCTAGCGCGTTCTTCACAATCGCCTGTGCGACTCTGTCGCGAATGGTTGGAATCGAGAGCGGACGATTTTGTCCCGGCTTACCAACTTTGGGTATGTATATTCGTCTGGTTGGCTTTGCCTTCCAGATGGTATAGCGACCCATGCTCCGAACTAGAGCCATTCTCGCTTTTGGACTGAGCGCCAGCTCACCGTCTACTCCAGCTGTTTTCTTGCCTTTGTTTTCTTGAGTGACTTTCCGCACAGACGCAAGCAGATTAAAGTAACTTCGGAGCATCAGTTTCATGAGGTTTCTCACCACGTTCCACTTTTGCTCACGCATTGCACGAAATATGCGTTGTCTCAGTTTTCGGATAGACTTATCGATGAAATCCCATGGTATGAGACTCCATTCCAAGGCCTGACCGGCTGCTCCGATACTGTTGTCAGTTCCATCTTTCACAGTCGTTTGAATCCTTTACATTGCTATTTCGCGGGACACCCTCTGGAAGTCTGCCGCCTTTCGGCGTGGGCATGGTCCCTATCTTCGCCATTACAGCGGAGCGTTTGCTTCCTCCAGAATCCGATGCCTGCTGCGCAATTAGCCGTTGCTTACGCTTCGATTGCTCGTTGAACTTGCGAGAGCTCAGCAGGTTTACCACGTTCCGATTAAATGACATACGACCGGTTTAGGTCCCATCTATGCTCCGGCGGGGGTGTAGCCTCCTCGTTGTCTGAACAGCAACTCAGACAACCAGCCCGCTTCCCTTTTGGGTATGGTGTTTCAGCCATTTTCACCATTCAGCGTATAACGGAACTTGCGATGATTCGCTTGCACTTGTGTGCGCTGACCATGCCGGTCTCCCCTTGCTCCTTGACTCACCTGTGGCTCGGAGTTTTAGAGCTTTCGTGCCCTTCTACTCACCGCTTTCATTGCTTACCGGCGGCGCGGGCGGACTCGTATTGAGCCTTTTACGTGGGGACAGAGCGTGGAGGGGCTCTGAGACTGGGTCTAATCAATTTAATCGACCTCGTGTCGATGACGCTGTCTACGCTTCGACACCCGTTCGGTCACCCGATCGAATGGCAAGACTCGCTGCCGGACTGCCAGCTACGGCTTTATCCGGGTTGGACTTTCACCAACAAGATCCCCTTTAGAAAGATTTCATCAACTCATGTTTGAATCCCTCCTTCCCAAGCTTTGCTTGGCGCCTAGGGATGAAATCATCAAATTCGCTGAGGGAATTGACGCGGACTTGATTGTTGTCGGTTCGCACGGAAATTCTAATCTTGCCCGCTTCGTCTTGGGCAGTGTGTCGCAGTCAGTGTGTTCTGGCGCTGCTTGTTCGGTTGTTGTTGTAAGAAAACAAGGGAAAGAGAAGTCATGATGCTAGATTTTGTCGTCATCACATTTTTGAAGATTTGCCAGCCCAGTGTTGACTACTTGATTGCAGATGGGTTCCAGAATACAGCAGGCGTTATTAGTGCGCGGACTTAGGGACCTGGTTCATTCACGGAAGTTTAGATCCTCGTATAAGGATTGATTTCATCCTAATCTGGTTGCAATTGAACCTAAGGATGAAGAAATAGGCAAATTTGTTGGTCTATGATTCGTTGGACATCCAAAGTTTCCCATCAGAGGAGGTTCGAATGTGAAAAGGCAAGTTGCGATAGTTGTGGCTCTTTTGAGCACGGTTGCACTCTTAGGCTGGTTGGCTCCGTCCAATGCTGAGAAGACGAAGGCGCAGAAAAAACCTGACGGTAAACAGCTGTTCCAACAGTATTGTTCTCAGTGCCATCTCGGTGGTGGCAACCGGATTAAGCCAGGTCGGCCGGTAGCGGGTTCCAAAGAGCTGGCATCACTTGTTAGTTTCAAGACTTACCTGAGTGCGCCTCCAGGGCACATGCCGTATTACCAGAGTCTGGTAAAAAACGACAGTGCGCTAAAGGCATTGCACAGATATTGTAAATCGCTCAAGAAAGAGCCAGTAAAACAAGCGATGGCGCCGAACGAAGAGGCGGTCTTACAAGAATTGAGGTAGTATGAAGATCCTTGTTTGCGTGGATAATTCTGACTGCTGGAAGGCAGCAATCGAACACTTACGCCTGAGCAACCTGGCTCAACGGGCACAGGTTTGTTTTCTGCACGTATTGAAAGATGGCGAGAAAGCTGATGAGGTCGTTGAGTCACTAGCGCGATCCATGGCTCTTGACGGCGCAGTATCTGTTGATACCAGGTTAGCTGAGGGCCCTGTTGCCGATACGATTGTGGCGCTGGCTCGACAGTGGCAGGCGGATCTGATCGTAATGGGCACAAACGATAGACGGGGCTTGGAGCGTCTTCTTTTAGGCAGCGTCAGCCAGTCAGTTCTGAGTCATGCAGGCTCTCCTGTCCTGGTTCTAAGGGAGCGAACTGCAACCGTAAATAACATTCTTGTAGCTGTTGACGATTCGGAGAGTTCGGCAGCATGCCTCGAATGGTTGTCGAAGCAAGCATGGCTTCGTACGAAGAAACTATGCATTTTGTCCGTGACGCATGAATTGCCGTTGTCCTTTGATTCGCAGTTAATGAGTACAGAAAAGGCATCAGAGCTATTGTTGCGCAAGCAATATGAAGAATCGAGGCTTTCACATTTGAGTCAAATTTGGAGCGAGTTGATAGCCGAGAG
>CAYTDR010000748.1:0-4512 GCA_964436185.1 uncultured Candidatus Obscuribacterales bacterium
TCGCGAAGTGAAAGGTGTTGCCAATGACATCACCTCGATACGGGAACCTCTCTCCAAAATCGAAAGACCAATCACCAGCTTAGACAAGCATCTCGGCGGACTTTATAGTGAGATCTCGCAGCTTAGAAACTTGCTGACTCTCGTTCTCACATCGATATTTGTTGCAGCTGCCATCATCGCAATAGGCACTCCGATCGCTGCCATCTTCGTGTGGCGAAATAGAGAAAAGCTTTTGCCGAAGCCAAAGCCGCATGAACATTCTGAAGACGAGCTCGTGGGCACACCGAAAGGAACTGCACCGCCAGTATCCAGCAGACGTTAGCCTGCTCGGCAACAGATCAGAACTCTCACCTGGACGCGGTCTTCGCATTTCCAGAAGAAGCCACCACATTAAGTGGTGGCTTCTGAGCATCAACAAAACAAAATGATTTGCGTATTTTCCCCAATGCGTTCAGTGCCTTGAGTATCTAACATCTAATGATCTGACAAGGCCAATTTTATCCCCATGCCCGAATTTAGCGAAAGGACCGAACCGCCAGCTACCGAGCCAAGCTCACCGCATTCGCTCGTGTCTTTATCTCAAGAACGAATTTCGACCTCGGACCGTCTGTCGAGCTCTCTTTCGGTACTAGGCGGCGGAATCATTGACGGAACTATCGACAATGCTCGGATGGCAGTGCGAGATCCGAACACGTTGCTTAAGTTGGGTGGTGCATTTGCCATAGGTGCTGCCCTCACAATCGGCAACGGCAGGAGAGGACTGCTCCGCGTAGCAGCTCACGGTGCAACACTCGGTCTGGGTGGAATGTTTGCCCATGATTTGTATCAGAGAGGTTCCACGACCGCGGCAGCCGTCGCAGATACGTGGAACGAGCCATGGCGCGCTTCGCAAAACCGCGCTCTAGTCGCTAATACGCTAGGTCCATTGGTTGTGGACACTGCAATCTACGGTGTAGGCGGACTGTCAGGCGCTGGTTTCGCGCATCAGAATATTATTGGTAGAACCGCCGTCGGGTTCGATCCAGTCGCCATTGCTGAAGCCAGGGGTGGACGGGTAGGTGGGAACGCTCGAGTCGCTCAGCCCGCTATCGAACCTGTAACATTGGTCGAGACTCCGATGAGAGCCGGAGCAAGCGAACCACAACTAACTACTGCTCGAGAAGTTCAAACGATAATGGAACCCGCACGCGCACCTGTTGCTAACGCGGAACTGCCTCAAGTACTCGAGTTCAGCATGCTGGAACTCGGCAGAGGTTTTCAACCGACCCAGGTTCGCATAGGTTCGGAGACGCCCCTTGGAAATCTGGTTGCTAGAACCAGAGATGGGATTGCAAGAGTTGAAGTTTTCAAATTAGAAAATGGCGAGCTCGGTGGCGGCACGTCAACCGCCGTCTCCGTGACTGCAGACGGCAGGCTGGTCACCACCAGACACCTGGTCGACAATGCAATCAATGTCACCGTTTTTGATTCCGCCGGCAGACCGCATTCAGCCCATGTAGCCAGAGTTAACCCGGATGCGCAAGTAGATCTTGCCATCATTCAACTGGATAATCCCGCCTCATTTTCGGCCTTCAGACCGCTGGAATTGCCGGCGGCAACAATGGAAGCAGTTCCCGCCGGAACTCCCATCGCGGTGTTGGGACATCCAAACGGCTACTCCGCGCTGTTCGTCTCTCCGGGTGGCGCCGGTCCGAGGTTTGGAATCAACTCCTCATATCGAGCCAATGTACATGCTGGAAGTTGCGGCAGCGCAATTGTTGACATGGACGGCAGGCTGCTAGCTATGATGAAAAACAAGGGCACCAATGTCAATGGCACTTCCACCTCCTACATTCGCGGCCTTCTCAATCAAACCGAAAGCGTTCCACTTGCTGGAAGCCGCTCTGAAAATCCGGGAAGCATACCTCTCAGGCAGAGTTTCGAGGTAGCTGATGCAGATAGTTCGATGGCCGTAATTGAAACCATATTCGGTGCACGTTTGCGAAACGAGATTCCGCCGGACTTGTTCTATGCGAGAGCGCGCCGAGCCATGGTACCGCAAGAGGGAGGACAGCCAGCGGAGATCATTCTGAGAACGTCCTTCGATCCCATCAACTCACAGGTCGTAGTAAGACCTATGGCACTTGGCGGCAGGCAGATTTCCGGCGAGATGACATGGCATGGGACCGATACTCCCATCGGCGCTGCGGAGCTGAGGTTGCGATTCAGCGACGGCTTCTCGCGTGCTGAGATGACTTCAGTCAATGATCCGTTGAACGTCCTTACTCGCGGATTGGAACTCAAAGGCGGCGCTCCAAGCTATCTCTCCACCTTGAGACCGACCACGATTGTGGAACCTCTCCCAGTGCGAGTAACTGAGCCATCGCTTGCGGTGGCAGGCGAAGCTGCATCTCGAGCAGCAGGCACTTTACCGGAAGCGATTACAACCCCTGCAACTTCTGCTTTGCCTGCAGATCCACTGGTACCCACCAGTGCACGTTCCACCACCGGTGGTAGAGCAGGATCCGGTTCACTCCTGCGTCCACTGATCAGCGGCTCAGCGCCCGCCGGTCTCAGACAACTGACTAACTTATCTTACTAAGTTTGCTTACCCCATGATTCAAGCTGGCACCGCTCCTTGGCGTGCATCAATCACTCCTGTTGTTCAAAATCCGTCACACTTTAGATACGACCAAGAACAGCGAGAGCATTGAATTGTGGTCTTCACAACCCTCATACAGCGCCGAATTTCCGGATTCGATTGGAAATTCTTGATCGGATGAGGCTAGAATGTTTTCAGTACAGGGGAGTTCCATATCGCTAGGCGTTGATAAGGAATGGAGAGGCTATCAGAAATGAAGAAAAGAAGAGTCTGGAATGCTACTGGGATGTCGGTCACTGCTTGGCGCAGCATCGCGCTTATATCAGCTATGGCCGTAGTGACTGGGTGCTCTCAGAGCAAGACAGCCAGCAACAATGAAACAAAACCCGCCGTCGCAGAGGCACCTCAAGAGGCAAGCCCAGAGGAAGTTCCGCTGGAGGAAAGTCCGGTCGGACCCCCAAGCGATCAGAAAAGTGTTTCTCTGAAACCGGCAAAGCCTGGGGCTAGCCCTAAGAGCCGACAGGCCAACGCAGATTATCATTTCAACAAGGGTGAAGGGCTTCGTGGTGCGCGTGACTACGAAGGAGCCATAAGAGAGTACACGATGGCGATCAAGCAATCGCCTTCGGACGGAGCCTTCTATAAGAATCTGGGTGCCACTTATGCCCTGATCGGAAAAATGGATGAGGCCGAAAAGACTCTCACGAAGGGAACTGAGATTAGCCCGAAGGACTGGCTGATGTGGAACAATCTGGCAGTCGTTCTGCAGCATCAGCAAAAGTTCGATCAATGCAAGACGGTAATTGAGAAGTCATTGACCCTCAATCCTCCTGCTGATAAAGCCAAGGGGTTACGCGAGACTTTGGCTCAACTAAACGCCAAGAACGCGCCAAAGAGTCAGTAACGCCCATCTGAAAAGTACTAGAACAGCCTCTTGCAATCGGGAGGCTGTTTTTTGTTGTCTCCCGATGTCGGTTCTGGACCGTATGGATTGCTCATTGTCTCCATTACGGGCATATAGATGCAGGGCCCGGAATCCAGATGATCGACTTAAGTAAACAAGAAGCATCAAACTGTACATCTTGCGGAATGCAATCTGCTGACTGCACATGCCTGACCGTTCTTGTGAGAGACAAACCACGGTCAGATAATCTCGTCTCGCCACTTTTCAGCGCTGATACCAATAACGGTGCCTACCTTCCGGACACTGTTTTCGATCACAGATACAAAATTATTCGCCGTGTCGGAGGCGGAGGGATGGGCTCGGTCTTCGAGGCTGAACATATGGTGCTGTCCAAGCGCGTGGCATTGAAAGTACTGCGAAGTGAGTTCCTCAGTGACCCGGAGGCGATGAGTCGATTTCATCAAGAGGCACGTGCCTGCGCCGGACTTTCTCATCCCAACCTGGTAGACGTATTTGACTGTGGCGTAACTCCTCAGGAGGAGCCGTTTCTGGTCATGGACTATCTTAACGGTCGAAGCCTGCTTGATTTTCTAAAACAAAGAGGAGCGCTTCCCCTCAACGAACTGCTCGATATCTTCCTCCCGATCATCGATGGACTTGCCTACGCACACAGCCAGGGAGTGGTGCACCGAGACCTGAAACCCTCCAACATCGTGCTTACCGAGGCGCATGATGCTCAAACCGTTCCAGTCATTGTCGATTTCGGCGTTGCCAAAGTCGAGGAACTGGGTGGACAAATGCAGATGCTCACTCAAACAGGACAACTTCTGGGAAGCCCTGCCTATATGAGTCCGGAGCAGTGCAAAGGACAAGCCATCGATCAAAGAACGGATATTTACTCGCTTGGTTGCTTGCTTTATGAGTCCGCCACTGGCAAACAGGCATTTGTTGGACACACGATGATGGCGACGCTGGAGAAGCAAATCACCGAGATGCCAAAGTCGCCGCAGGATATTGCTTCTGTGCC
>CAYTDR010000749.1:0-4507 GCA_964436185.1 uncultured Candidatus Obscuribacterales bacterium
CATATCCAGTTCGTTTTTAGGCCACTTGCTCGTTGAGACAGGATCATCCACGAGCATCTCAAGAGCTTCTTTGATGCTGTCGTGCGTCACTGTCTCACCGACCAGCGCTTTAAGATCCCTGGACGCAGAAGGCATTTCCAGTTCAAGTGGCTTTATGCGAGCCACTACCGGTGATGGCGGAGGAAGAGGATTTCCGAGGTTCAGGTTTTCATCTATTGCAGTCAGTCTGCTCACGATGTTTTTGATTATCGGTGAAGTTTTGTCGACTACTTCAATCTCAGACCTCGCGCCGATCAGAGCAGAACGCAGCTCGTTCTGGAGTTTGCCTGCTTTTGCATCTTTCCTGCAAAGCAGTTCCAGAGCTACGACTCGCTCCTGTCCTCGCAGAGTTCCTATTGAAGTAACATCAATCCCCAATTCTTGCAGCCGGTTGTTAGTAAGAGAGGCAAGAAGTTTTCCATCGGCCATCAGATCTCGATAAGCCGACTGAACTGTATCTGGCAAGTTGCCACCATTATGCAATTCCTTCCCATCGCCGGTTTTCAACATTAAGTTGCCGCTCTTGTCATGGTAATAGACATTCGATTTGGTTTTGGCTTCCACGTCTCTGTAGGAAGCCTTTTTCAGCCTTGCTAATGCAAAGTTTGCAAGCTCTTGCAATGCGATTTGTTTCGCTGAAGTGCCCAGAGCCGGCGATGCATTTTCTAGTTGGATCAACTTTTCGTAAGTTCTTGCGCCCTTATCAAGTGTTTCCGCCATGTCATTAAACCGTCCTCGCCCTCTTTCGTTGGTTTCTACTGCTCGCTTTCTTGCCCACTCTATCAACTTTGTGATCTGCCATTCTGTCGCCTCGGGTGTAGTCTTCTGAACATCCGGCAGTGGTGTCTCTCCGAGCTTGAACTCCGCTCTGGTTCTTGTTAGATCTTCAATCTGCTTTGACAGACTCCGGTGGAACTCTTGGGCCATTCTTTCGATCTCTTGAGGCTTATCTGGATCGACTTGTTTTAGCGCCCCACCGCGATCGAAGTATTGGTTCTCGAACAAAATGACTCCGTTTCGCCTCAAAGCAAATACATTACCTTTAGCCTCTCTTTGAGTCGGGTCGAGAATAAAAAAGTCTCCAGTTTTCGTATTCACCAATACAATGTCGGCTCCAGCTTTGTCGGCAGGTGAGCCAGGCTCGGTGGGGAAGACCTCCCACTCCGGAGCAATTTTTCTTTCTCTTTTCAATTCAGCGAGAATTCCATTGCGTGGGTTGTTCAGAAGGCGGAAGACGTTCGCCTGTGCACTGCTTCCCCTGAAACTGTCGCTTCCTGTAATCAGATCCTTTGTATTTCTCAGCCGATCTAGCGAGATGCCCTTGTAGTTTACGATCGCGTCTGTAACCGGACGAACTTGACTCTTGATGCTATCTTCCGGAGCAGGAGTGCTTGGAGTCGATATAAACTGCGTGTCGACAGACGCTTGTTTGTTTCCTCGCAGTAGATCTTGCTCTCCTCCCCATTCTCGTGCCGGCTTTATGTCGTTTGTGATCGATTTCACTGAATTGGCGCTAAAGTCACCTAGTGCTAACTGTTCATCAAAAACAATATCATCTATCCCTGTCTTATCTCGCTGAGGAAGATTGCCTGCCGCTTCCTCCACTAGATGTTGGTCACCATTAGTGGTGGTGACACCAGTAGGATCGTCAATGAACTGGAGTTCGGCAAGCATAGATGAGGACCCATCTCTTTCCATGTGATTTTGGAATATGGACCTAAATTGCTGGAGGTCGTTTAGCGAAATCAAAGATTCATTGGCGTCGTGCAAACCATCATTTCCTGCCAACCCAAAGCTCTCACCCCTCATAAATTCACCGGTTCCTTTATTTAGTAACGGCTCCAGGCACTGCGCTTTTGGAACCTATAATGGGGGATTAGAACAAATCCAGCGTGACGTGAACGTGTCGTGGTAGAGAATTGCCTCCCCTGGGAAGTCTCGCATCGAATTTTCCGAAAAATAGACAGGCAACGTCCTTAGCAAGGAGCGCGTTATTCGGAAGAATTAGAACGAATGCCATGGTCTAATGGTCCGTCCTGTGAGGACAGTCCGAATACAAATATGCTGGGAACCTACAAACAGTTGCCATCAAATGTGGTGAGTTAAGTTTGGCAAGGGGCACATCCCCTCACAGCGACCCGGTTAGAACAACTTGCTGCGTTCTATGTCCCTGGGAGCGTGGGCAAGATGCGATTGTGGGCCTAGCATGCGGATTAAATTTCTAAGCTACAAGATAAAATCGACTTGAATTCTCTTGGCAACGCGATATCCTAAGAACAGGATCTTCCATTTACTACCTCTTTGCAGTCGCACAATGACCATCAAGCATGGTCTAAGGCACTGTGCTTTCATAACTTCCAATATGAACAAACTATTTGCAAAACTCCTGGCCATGCCAGTCATACTCTTTTCCGTCGCCGGCCCCGCGTTTGCCAACTGGGACTATGATTTCAACAAGTGCAAGTTCAACTACTACGGTGGTGCCCCTCAGACCGTGATAATCGTACGCCCAGGAGAAGCCAGCAAACCAGCGTCCCAGTCAGGTTGGGCTCAATCCAATCCACAGCAATCTAACAAGCCCAATACAAGATTCGAGGTCGGTTGGACTGCGGGAATTGAGCCGGTGCTACCTGGGCAAACGACTCAAAACGAAAATCAGACTGGCTGGGCTAGAGCCAAGGTTGTTTCATCAAACCAACCAACTAACTACCAGTCAGCTCCACGTCATGTGATTGCCGCTCCTTGGCCTTCCCAGGCAATGCAAAGCGTGAAAGGAAACGATTGTCAAACAACACCTCAGCAACCAGCAGGCAATCTTTATGTGCCGGGACAGAACAAAGGCGCATATGGGGAACGTAGTAACGGCTATCACTATGACGCGAGCGGTACCGCCTCATACAATTATTGAGTTCCTGCATGTTATGTACTGTTTTGCTCCAAGTACTCTGGAGGCGATTTCCAGACCGTCGCAAACAGATCGTGCGAATCTGGTCATCTTCGCTCCTCTCCACTGTGGAGCATTGTTAATACAATTCTCGAGATTCCGTCAACGAGCCGATCTCCATTCAAATCCAATATTTCGCATCCGAATCACATGAACTGTAGGTCTGTTATGTCTTGGAAATCGCCGAGCAGTCTCGCCACGATGCAATCATATAGATTCTGTTCGCGATTTTCGTAAGGTAGTGGTCAATGCCATTGAGCTTACGGCTGGTATTGCATGCGGTGTGGCTGTGTCGCTGCGCCAGACGCCAGTTTTGTTTGGTGAAGTGACACTTTGACAGCATGAGGACCGCGTCTAAGTAGTCATCATCGATTTGCAATTTCAGGCGGGCATGCAGGCTCAGTGATTCTCCCAGAGTCGCAATACATTCATCGATTTTGTCATGGAAAAATTCCAACATGCCGAGTTTAGTTAAAAGGCGAAGTTGAAGCTCGTCTTTGTCGCACCCTTGCATTGTCGAAAACTTAGACGCTCGCAGAAGAATAGATTCCGCCTCGCAGAGTTTCTCGTTTTCGATTAAAGCAGATCCAAGGAGAAGATAAGATTCGATGAGCATCGTCGGCGAGAGACGATCTTCAATTGCAATGTTTACCGCTTCCTCGAACAATTTGGAAGCGCTGTCGAAGTCTCGGTCATAGAAAGCGCTTGTGCCTTGCAATATTTTTTCTTTCCATCGAGGATTCTTCATAGTCCATTTTCGAAACATGCTGACTCCCTCCGAATTTCTTTCGCAAAGACAAGTCGATTCTGAGTGATAGCATCCGACGAATAACTGTTGAATTCGACAGTCTTTGAAATCTTCAATGACTCATTCGCGTTCGATCTGCGCCAGACTCGCCACAACGTGAAAGAAAGGACACCAGCACTACTGGTGGACTCAATTCGTTTCGGAGCATCCATCCACTGCATTTCCGCCGGCATTAGAACTCGCGACTATCATTACTTGCTGGACTTCGACTATGATGACGCAGGTTATATCTATCCCTGACAGGGTAAGACTTTAGCATCCCTTAGACAACAGCCTCCGATCAACTGTGGTAATGGCAATAATCAGAGTGATATCATTGCTCACACTTCATGGAAAATACAGATGCTGCGAGTATTGATTCCTCTCTTTCTTTCGATGGCTTGCCTGTTCACACTGGTGAATTTCGCGTTCGGGAGTAACGAATCGAAAGTGAACATCAGTCAGTTTGCGATATACGAATCCAACTCCATCATCCCGCCTTACGATAGAGATGCGAAATGGCAAGCATTCTACGAATATGGCGAACTCACAAAGAAACTAGTGTCGGATCAAGACATCGAAGCATACGATTGGGACAATCAGGCGATAATCCTAACTCAAGAAGCATCTAAGCGAATCCATGATCAATCGAAAAACTTCATCACGACGCTCGACAATAAACGGCTTTATGGTGGCAAATGTATTAACCGTATTTCGCAGATGGCGATTAGATACCC
>CAYTDR010000750.1:0-4500 GCA_964436185.1 uncultured Candidatus Obscuribacterales bacterium
AGAAAAAAATGAACAACCGTTCCGGCATGTACTATCATGGCGGAACGGTTACTGTTGTTGCCGGCTTGCCAGTCTGGCTTTCAGGCACTCTTCCAGACCCGTACGAGCTTCTCTCCGTTGAACTCGTACGTCACCTCCTGACGGTCCGAGCCTCGTCCGAAGCAGGTGATGGTCAGCGAGCCCTGGTCGCGAGGGATGACGACGATGGCCACATCCTCGAGCGCTAGCGGGCAGTGGGCGGGCGCGTTGAGCTTGAAGTCGGTTCGCCGGTAGGCATTGCTGCCGTAGACCAACAGCACCGCCCCGTCACCCGCTTCCGCCTTGATCTTGGCGTACAGCTCTTTGAGGTAGGCGGGGACATTGACGTACTTTGCTTGTTCGAAGCCGTAGAGCATGAATTCTTGCATGCGACACCTCTGGGGTAAGAGCAAGCCGACCTCAGCCAGGTCGTCTCGCTGTGATGTTGAGTCAGGATGATGACTTGGCTTTTGTGGCCAGTCGCCCTTACCCCAGTTGCGTCTCCAGTTAGACTGGAGACGCTTCAGTCACCCGAACCTTAGCAGCCGAAGAGGCCGAGAGGTCCGGAGCCGAGCTCTGGGGCGGGGCGGCTGGCCTCCGCGGTGGGCGGTTCGGGGACGATCAGGGCGGAGGCGAACTCCGCCGTCGGGGGCTCCACGCCGAGCAGGGCGTCGTCCGTCTGCCGCCTTGCCTCCTCGCCCTGCGCGAGCAGGGACTCGGCGAGTTCCAGCTTGGCGTTCGCCGCCGTGCTCCACTTCTCGCTCTTGGCCTCGGCGATGCCCTGCACGTACTCGCTGAAGCAGTCGTAGTCGCCGGCCTTGATGGGCGGCATCTCCGCTTGCTGCTGCTTGCGCAGAGCCCAGAGCGCGTTGATCGCGTGCTGCCGCATCAAGCGGATGAAGTGCAAGGCGACGGCGCTGCGCCGACGCTCGACATCGTCCGCCACCTGCGGCAGATTGCACGACTGCGCCAGCACCGCGGCGTCCTCCATGAGCAGGACGGCGCGGCTCTGGATGCCATCGAATCGGTCTTTGGTGTTCATAGTTTCCTTGGTCCGTGGATGGTTGATGAAACGTAGAAACAAAGGTGCCGAGCAGCCCTCAGTGCTGCCGGCAGCTGGAAGCAAACTTCAGGAGTTGACGTCGTCGCTCGCCGGAGCCGGCTCGATCGGGCCAGACCCGACATTGGCACTCGGCGGCGTCGGCTCGCTCGGACCCGGCTGAGACCTGCAGACCCCCGTGATGTTGAGGTTGAAGGGAAGTTTCGCGTCACGCAGGACCGCCGGTTTGTACGGAAAATGGGTGTGAGGCGCGACCCCGTGCCCGGCTTCGTGAGACAGCACGCCGATTAAGGCGTCATCGTCGGCGAGTTTAGGGACGAAGTCCCCGTCGAAGATTTCGATGATGTGTGCGGGCCCAGCCGTCTCGTCTGCCATGAAGTACGGGTTGCCGCTTCGCCCGACTTTCGCCGCCTGGGGGATCTTCAGTTTGTACTCCTCCACGAGTCGCCGAAGTTCCGGGTTGTCGTCGAAGAGAGAGGTGACAGGGAGGTCGTAGAACTCGCTATCTCGCCGCCCGAAGTTGGGGTCCCGCCTGTTGTCACGGACGAGGTCGTCGGTGTGCAGATGCGGGCAGACGCAGATCGGCGTGTAGCGGTGGTTGCTAACGAACACCGACCGGCGCGCCCAGTTCGGCGGCAGCTCGTCCGGTTGCTCCGCGACCGCCATGGCTCCGCAGTAGTAGCAGAGCGCGGCCCGGGGCTTCTGGTCGTCGGGCAGGGCGTCGAACTTCGCCGGCCGCTCCCGACGCGCCGTGTCCCAGATGGCGAAGTGGTCCTGCTCCAGCACGGACTTCTGATAGTCGGTCATGTTCGTGTCCTCGATGCGGTTTTGGGTCGAACTGAGAAGAGGCGGTGGCTAGGCGACCAGTTCGCCTGCCAGTGGTTTAGACCCGGTAGAACTCGCACGCCATTTGGTACAGGGTCTTGCTGCAACCCGGTAGCGTGCTGTTCTCGTACTCGCTCATGCCCGGCAGTACGTCGTGGTGCCAGTGCCACCCGTTGAACGCCCAGACCACCTTGCTCGTCGGCGGCATGGTGTTGGTGTCGAACTCCCAAACGACAATCCGGTCATCCTCCGGGTCCGGGAACTCACCACCCTTGTCGTTCGGGAGGAAGAGAGCACGAAGCCGGCGATAGACGTGTTCCAGTTTGTAGAAGCTCTCCGGGCTGCCGAGCTGTCTGGTCCGTGGCAGGTCGCCGAGGTACTCGACAACATACAGCTTCCGTCTCGCTATCACGCATGGTCCTCCAAACGGTCTGAGGGACCATTGCAGAGCCACGAGGCCCTGCTTAGTCGCTCACTGTGCTGTGCGATCTTGACATCGAGCGGGCAAAAAACACAGTTGCAGGTCTCGAGTAGCTTGTTCGTCGGTGTGCGCGTCAGTGGATGCAGCGAAGACGACAGTCCTGGTGCAACACATGTTCTCTCGTATATGTGCGTGAAGGGCGAGCTTCGTGGCACAGCGGATAGACGGCACACAGAGAAGGAACAAGACCACCGAGTTATGGGAAACGGCGCGGCGCAAGAAAAGCGCCACGCCGGTGGAACAGGGTTTTCGAAGCTATCAGGAGTTGCGACACTTCTGGGTATGGTTCTTCGCGCATGTGAAGCAGACGATGCCTTCACACCCGTGACAGCCATTGCACTTGCTCACCACGTAGTTGTCAGCGCCGTTTTCGAGAACAGGCCAACGACCTGCCCGACCAACGAACTGAACGACCTTGTGACAAGCACTGCATCTCACGGTCAGGCCCAACTTCTGCGCATGCGACTCAGCCGAGTGCGCCGATTTGCGGAGAGCCTTGGCCAGGAGTTCCAGAGTCTCTGCCAGATCCTTCTGAGCTTCAAGTTCTGTCGGAGCTGCGTCCAGAACCGCTTTGAGCTGTTGCTCCAGTCGAAGCTGGAAAGCAGACACCTCGCTGGCAATTCCGGTAATCAGTTGATGCAGGGGCATTCCGTTATTCTGAGCAGTCATGATCTTCCCCTATTACTTCTCGCACGCAGCTGCATTCAATGGTTTGCAATTGACTGACTTGACTAAGGACCACTATGACGCCAAACCTTCCACTGGTAGAACCGTTCACAACCCTAGGATGTTGGAAACACCTGAGGAGATTGAGGCTAGTGCTGCAAGGGGATGGGTTTGGGATAAGAGAAGGGGTCCTTAAAATTGGAGGGATGAATGATGAATATATAAAAGCAACTTAACAAACCAGCATTACGGGAACCTAATGAATTCGTGACCGGCTCGACCGTATTTGCACCACTGGGGACTGTGAATAATTTTCTCGTTAACTAATAACATTGTTTAGCAACATGGATATTGTTCAGGCTACATGACAGCCTGTAGTCAAGATTCTTCGGGCTTTGGCCTTCATGAACGGCTATCTTTGAGCAGGAAGTTCAAGCCGTCACGGTCTAGAAAGCTTGTTGACAATGGATTTAACGGGGACTCAACCAACTTTATAAATCTGCGTCGAACTGTAAATAAAACATGAATACGAGCTCGCGCATCCTTTACAACGAATGCGGATAATGAAAATGCAACTTCACGATTGCATGAACGTGCGCTAACCTGACTTCGGCAATAGGATTTACTCCTCCCTCCGTTCGAACTGTGCGGCCGTCGAAACTCTAGGGACGAGAACCATGCCCGGAGAAACTCCCGACATCCGGGATAGTTGCGCGTCGCGGGCGGCGGTGCTTCAGGGTGCCACTGTATGCGGTGCTTTCCTCGAGACTGGGTTCCAAAGATGAATAACCTTGGATATTGGTTAAATAGTCAAGCATTCGAGCATTAACAATCATTACTGGAAAACTCTGCTAATACAGGCGTGTAGCTCTTGAGTGGAAGGCCTGGTTTTTCTTAGCCTATTAAAGTCTCTTTTTTTCCAAACATAAGCTTTAGACCGACAAACAAAGTCTCCATCAACCAAGCCGTTCTCTTTTACGCTCTCAGCGCAAGTAGGTCATGAACAGGCTGAAATGAAGCTCTTTACAGTCGGTCAGAGAAATTCCTCCCAGCGCCGATGATAAGCCCTGTCACAACCGAACACAGGGCGCGCTAACCCCTCATTCAATCTTCCTGCGAAGCACGCCGCTAACTCCGGCTTGCAATACGCGATCTCAATCTCTCACAACCCCTGAGAGTGGAGCATGAGTTACAACAACAGCGCTGGAAACAGCGATAAACGTTCAGCTTTGTCCTTTCCCGGTCCCTGGCGCGGTCTGCTTCTTGTAGTCGCGCTTGTCCTGCCGATACTGGGACTAGCTGTACCATTCGTCAACGCAGGCACGCCGAAGTCCTCCTCGCAGCAAGATAAGCTCGCCGGCACTCCGCTCTCCATGATGGAGTCAGCGGTTGCTGATAAGCAAATCTCTCGCGGGATCAAGGAAGCCGACGACCGCATCTCAAGCTCGTT
>CAYTDR010000751.1:0-4485 GCA_964436185.1 uncultured Candidatus Obscuribacterales bacterium
AAATGCGGTTTCAATAGTTCAGGAAGTCTTTGCGGTCTCCATTGGATCGCCGCATCCCCACACGGCTTCCAGGTAGACTAGTTGCTTGCGCAACTCCCGCTGTTCTCGACCATTTTCAATCGATTGACTTTCGCAATAAAGGTGCCACCAGTGCTGTTTCGCCTTTCTCTTTCCCTTCACTGCTTCTTGTTCGCAAATCTCGTAAAAACGCTCCAGAACTCTGCACACCTCATCTTCGGCGCTTGTCGAGATCTTTTCCAAAACATCGTCGAACATGTTCGGTCGAATCGATTGTTCTCCTCTACCAAAGTGCCAGCGGATTCTAATTAGAATCTCAGGGTGTATTCTTTCAAACTGGCATTCAAACGAATCCGACTTTCGATTGATTCCTTCAGGAAAAAACTCTACACGTCCGGATGTCGGCCAGTAGGTTCCGGGGACAATCGGATTACTCTCGGTATCCAGAATAATGAAGTAGCCGGCGAACTTGGTGATGAGAACCTGGTACAAATTGTCCCGAATCCTGGACCAGGGTTCCGGAGTGACCACGAGAGGCCCTGGTGATCTTTCGCGCCAGTCGGGTTCCATGGCTAGATCGATCGTGCGAATTGAGTCGGTGACCTTGAAAATTCTCGGTTGCTCTCCGACCTCCAGCTCTCGCCAATACTGAAAGACCTCATCCAATGCCATAGTATGTCTGCGATCCAGCATATGAGATTCCTTCGACAAGTTTGGTGACCGTCTTATATATACCCATCTCTTGACAACAAAAACCTCAAGGCACGAATCAGGACCAACTGCGCGATTCGGGCATCCAGTGCCGATTCTCGCAGGTGGGCCATGTGAGCCTGTCGAAATTTATATTGAACGCGATCGAGATTTCAGATCGATCCAGCAGACCGCAAACCCTGAACGATATCTTCAATTTGTCGCATCGCCCTGATCACTGAGTCCTCTCGAACGACTGCCGAAGTGAGCGAACCGAAGTGCTGTTCGAGGCAGTCCAGTAATAGTGTACGGATTGCCTCTTCGTCGGGAGAATGACGCAGTTTACTTTCAGCGTATGCGCGCTCCAGTTGGCGTTCCTTCTCTACGAAGTATTTTTTTACTTCGTCTGCCGACCAGGCACCGGCGCGAATTGTTTTGAGCAGTTCTCGATTGCGCTCCAGATCAAGGTCTCCTTCTTCCAGGATCTGCTCTGCTTCCAGCATCAGCCTGACAGTGTGATAAGCCTCTTTAGTTGAATAGCCATGCTTTTCTATATCCGCACGACGCTTCGGGCTGTTCAGGTACTCCTTATTGAATATTTTATTCAACTGACTGTAGGCGTATCCTTTGAAAGTATGCCAGGAACCTTTGTGAAGAAACAGCTTGCGGCTGTCTCGAATACGCTGTCCGACAGGAGTGGTGAATCTGATACATCTCTGTGGAACGAAAAGGCTGTCCAGCATATTAGGATTATTGCGCATCACCAGGTCCAGATATTTCACGATGCTGTAGTACTGGCAATCATAGACACAGCCGTCACCGCCCCTGGCCTGCACATCTTTTATATGGTGCTGTTGCCAAACTTCGAACCGTTTTTTCTGCGTTCCGAATCCGTCGATTTCGCCGCGCAGGTGTGGAAAGATGTCCTGTTTGTCAGGAATGGCGAATCCATAGATGTCTATGTCAGAGGAGTTGCTGCTCACACCGTATGCTTCTGAACCCATGGTTGCCTCATATTGCACGGCTTCGGGCAACCAGGAAGGAATGCCACCACTGGCGATGAGTTGCCTCTTACAGAGGTTGACTAGAATACAATGACTCATTTGTCCCTCCAAACGAGCGAATCAGGTTTAATCCAAAGTAATTGCAAGAGAGTCAAGCCATGCTTCTCCTGCTTTTGCTCGCTCGAGAAAGAAGCGAGTTTGCTCTCCTGCATGTTCAGTTTTCTCCAGGTTTTTCCATAATATTGCAAGAGAGTCGAGCCATGCTTCTCCTGCTCGTTCGAGAAAGAGAAGAGCTTGCTCTCTGCATGAACAGCTTCTCCAGACGAGGTCTTTCCATAATATTGCAAGAGAATCAAGCCATTGCTTCCCTGCTCGTTCGAGAAACGAGCTTGCTCTCTTGCATGATCAGTCTTGCCTCGTCTACTTGGTGAGCTGTGTGCACCGCTCTTTATACCATTCGCGAGCGCGAGTTTGAATTGCGGTGACCACCTGCTTCCATTCCAGGCCGGAGGCTGCCAGTTCTGCCGTCGACTCTTTCTGTACGTCGGCCACGACCCAGGGGATAAACGTTCCTGTGTTGCGGATGTCATACTGACCGTCGAATAGCTGCGAAACTCCTTGCTCGAGTCGCGCATCAGTGACCATTAAGTCGACGAACTCTTGTGCACCCTTCACCACTGACGGTGCGATCTGCACCGCTACTTTGGTTCCTGCAGTTCTGTGTTTCTCACCTTTTGCTTTAAACATTAGGAGCGCGAGATCGGCAGGACTTAGTGACGATGAGTCAGGCTCAGGATAAAAGACCAGGCCCTCTCCTATGCCGGAAATTCCGAAAGTTCGCTTTACCCATGGATCTTCTTTCTCGACTCGATCGACGAGATCGTTGAGTATATGTGACATCGATTCCATCTGCTGTTTGTCACCGTAGTCGATGACAATTTCGGCTGTGTCTTCCCACGGAAGAACGTGCAGACCAGGGCATTCAAGAACCGGAGCGAGAAGGTCTTTTATCTGGTCTGGTTCATACACGATTCGAGCATCTTCATCTCGGCCCACCTGGACTCCGAACACAGCGAAAATTTTGTCTGGAGACTGTGTCACCGCCATACCTTTCTCCACGCCAGGTCCAGCCCACTCGCCGAAAACGACAAGTCCGGTAGGCAGTTTCGAGAACAATGATTGATGGGAGTGAACCCATTTCGTGAAGCCGTTAAGATCAGAATTGATCGTCAGAATACTGGTACGGCTCTGTGTTACCAGACCATCAGTATTGATCTGCACAGCGGCGTTCTTGCCGTGCAGTTTGACCTTTGCCCTGTAGTGTACACGCGGGAAAGGTCTCTTTTCGATTTCGTTTAAATGCGTGAATGTGACAACTACGTTGTGGAGCAATTCAATGCTGCTCCAAGTTACATGCATGGACATGGTCCAAAACCTTGTCGACTAAATGCAATCCGAATCTTCGTCGTTCAGATTGTCCACCAGCTAGTCAAGCAATTCCAGTATATCAAAGTGGTAATTGTTGTCAATCGATGGTGCGGGCGTTACCTATCGAACTACTCTCAAACGATTTCGCAAACGCGCTAGTACTTTATTTCGCTGGCGTATTTTTAGTTGAGAGGTAGTAGAACTGCAAGTGTGGAGAGGATGTGTTGTGGTTCTGCTTTCCTGAGAACTCGATTTCAACAGCGTTTCAACGATCTGCATGGCCGCGTTTGGACGAGCCATTCGTCTGGCGTTCTCCTTCATAGAATTAAATCTTTGAGGATCATCTAATAGAGAATCGATCTTATATCCAAGTACTGGAAGATTATTGCATCTGATACCGACGCCTTGTTCGAGTAAATGATCTGAGTTGCGTTCTTCCTGACCTGGTATCGGATTTACTATCACGAAAACAAGCTCTTTTGCCAGCGCTTCAGAGGTGGTAAGCCCGCCCGGCTTACCCAGGACGATATCGGATGCAGCCATGTATTCATCGACGTCGGTCGTGTATTCGACAGGAACGATTTTCAATCGGCTCTCGCTCGGCAGACCGCTACTGAACTCTTGCAGTCGTTGCTTAAGTCTCTTGTTTCGACCGCACATCGCGAGAACTTGAAGATCGTGGTGGCAGTTGATCAACTGTTCCAATATACTTTCAGTTGGTCCGACACCGAAGCCGCCAGTCGACATATAGATCGTCGTTGTCTCAGCAAGACCATACTTTTTGCGCATGTCCGACTTGTCTTTCGGTTTGGCGAACTCAGGATCGATAGGGATTCCTGATACGAACACTTTTTCCGCATCGAAGCCTAGATTGGCCAAATGCACTCTTGATTCTTCCAGTGCCACCATATATGAAGAATAGTGGTGCGTTAGCCACATCGCATGAATATCCAGATCGGTGACGATCACCGACATCTGTGTGGATAGTTTTCCTTTGCAAATCAGGTAAGAAATTATCTCCGCGGGAAGAAAGTGCGTGCAGACTACAAGGTCCGGCTTAAACTGTTTGATCATCCGGATCAGTGGTCTGGCGTTCAATCGATCGAAGAGCAGGCGTCTTTGTTCGAACTTCCAAGGTGAGTCGGCGTAGTCATACAGCAAGCCCAAAATGTTCGGCGCGGTATTTACCATGTCAATGTATGCTTTGGAAAAAAGCGTTCGGAAAGCTGCGCTCGTGTAGGTGAGCGCATCTACATGTCGTACTTCGATCTGTTCGTTCCTGCTGGTGAATGCCTTCTCAAGTGCCTGTGCCGCTCTTATGTGACCAGCACCGGAAGAAGCCGAC
>CAYTDR010000752.1:0-4484 GCA_964436185.1 uncultured Candidatus Obscuribacterales bacterium
GGGCGAACTTCAGAGACTCGTCCGTCCCCTCGCTCGCCTCCGAGGAAGAGGACTGGGAATCGCTCCCACCAGGAGTTGGATTATTGTCTGGATCGGACATAGAAATATGTTTTGGGCTCCTTCATCTCCTATTGTAAGCCAGTATGCACTGAAACTTGTCGCCTTTGTCAAAAAGCCGATATGTTCCATCCTGCGGGGATTTTATAGGTAATTGAAGCCTGCGGCAAGAAAAAAAATTCTCCGGAAGCTGGTGCATTCCGGAGAATCAAATGCGTGGTCGCATATTAGGACTTATCTGACTTGTTTCAGCTCGGCTTCCGCTTGAAGCCAATCTTGCAGATCATTGCCGTGGTCGAATCCTCTTGCGCTCCAAATCAAGTATGCGCGCTCAGCTATTTGCTGAAGAGAGATTGCCGATTCGTTTTGCCGTCTGGTCACCTGCTCAACAGGCTCGACCTGAGCGGTTTTTGTTTGAGTCGCCGTAGTGGAGCTTTCTACCTTTTCCGGTTGGGTCGCTTTCGTTTCCCTGGTTGTTTCCTGGGAAGAAGGCTTTACCTGCGCGGTCGTAGTATCTTTCGCTACCTTGGTAGGTTTCGTTTCTACGGCGTTGGTTGTTTTACTGGTGGTTGTACTTGTTTCTTTGCTAGTTGTGGTCTTGCTTTTCGTTTGTGTAGGCTTTCCGGCCATAAGAGTTCCTCCTGTTGGAATTCAAACGGTTAGCGCTGAAATGGTCCAAGGATAAGGAAAGTAGTTTATCTTACGGACTCAATTCGGAGACTTCTTGTTACGCTAAATGAAAAGTTGCCGATCTAAATTCACGCTTCTCAATACTCAGAAATCTTCATTCATAAAGGCAGAAACTGAATCAGAGCAGTCTATTAGGCAACTTGTTATAGGACTAATCCGCATTCAGCCAGTGCCTTTTTCACCATTGGAAGCGCTTCTTCAGCAGCCTTCTCACCCTCTTCTATGCCGCGAGTCCCGTCCTTCTTGCTTCTCGAGATCAAACTTATTCCTGTCGTATTAGGATGAATTGTCACGGTTGCTTGATCTACGCTCGGTTTATCCAGGCGGTACAACTGCATGGTGACGATACGTTTGGATATACTTCCGATCTTCCTGAAGCTATCTTTGTCGGCTTGAGGAAAGCGCTCATCGATATTCACCGCGATAATCACATCAGCTCCGAGTTTCCTCGCCTGCATCACAGGAACGTTTTCCAACATGGCACCATCGCAATAGAGCCTGTCGCCAATCTCCACCGGCTTGCGCAGCCCTGGTACAGCAGAGCTTGCTTGCATGGCTCTGGCCAGGTTGCCGGTTGTCAGATTGTGCACAGTCCCGTCCATAAGGTTGGTCGCTATAGCAGAGAAGGGTATCTTCAACTCCTCGATGTTCTTCTCGTCATCGGGAAGCATGTCGTAGAGGTAATTCCTGAAAGTCCCTCCCCAGTAAAGACCGTCGTAAGGATGGACGAACAAGCGAGGCAAAAGGAGAATTGGCGAGATGAGAACGCGAACCGCAAGCGGCACAGTCATGAAGTGCTTCATCAGAGCTGCGCTACGGAAGCTGTCTTCGATCTTCTCAATGGGAATGCCAGCACAATAGAATCCTCCGACGATAGCGCCAATACTGGTGCCTACAACCATGTCGATAGGGATGTGCTCTCTTTGCAAAACCTTCAGCACACCGATGTGTGCCGCACCTCTTGCACCGCCACCACCCAGAACCAGCGCGACAATAGGTTTCTTGTCGTTATATAACTTGCGCAGCCGTGCGCGAAAAGCCTCGACTTGTTGAGGATCTGTGACAACAGTAAGATCCTGCGAGCTGGTCGGAATAGTTGTTATCTCCGGCGCATCATCAATTGCCGTTCCTTTGCCGGCCCATGCAGATGCCGGCAAGACCGCTGAACCTGCAAGATTGATGATTAGTAAGAGGCTGACAAAACACTTGATTGTTGTCTTCACGACATATCTCCCGATTGCATCGCTGCCTGAAAAACAACAGCGCGATCCGCTATTTTAGCGGTCTAACTGTCCCGGGGATATGAGCAAAGTCTCAGCCCTTGGCGTCTTCGCCGAGTGTTATTGGATACCCGCTTCACTAAGACATTTTCGGATCTCAGGAAGGGCCTTCATCGCAGCTTCCTCGCCAGCCTTGATCGCCCTGCGCGCGTCCTCGGAACTTCTCGACAACAAGCCAATTCCGTTGACATCAGGATGAATCGTCACGCAGCCTTGCGAGTCCTGAATGGCGCTGATATGAGTAATCTGCAATGCAACTATACGTGTACTAACGCTGCCCATTTTGCGAAAGTGATTCGGGGGAAGTCGATCGAAATGCTCGTCCACATTGACTGCAATGATTACGTCGGCGCCAAGACTCTTCGCCTGCGCGATCGGAATGTTGGAAAGTACGCCTCCATCCACATAGAGTTTGTCGCCCACGAGCACAGGCTTTCGTAATCCAGGAACCGCGCTGCTCGCCTGCATCGCATAACTGAGAAGCCCCTCAGTAATCGTGCCGACTTTTCCTGTAACCAAATCCACAGCTACTGCAGCAAACTCCTTCTGCAGATGCTCAATCTTCTTCTTATCAGGCGGTATCTGCTTATCCAGAAATCGCCTAAACCGGATGCCATAGTAGAGCCCGTCATATGGGTGATATACGATCCGAGGCAACATAAGAATAAATGGTGCCTGCACCATACGAACCGGAATCGGTACCGTCATGTAAACTTTCATCGGCTTGGCGCTATCGAAGAGCCTCTCGATCTTTTCCATTGGCAGGCCGGCGCAATACAGCCCACCAACAATGGCTCCCATACTAGTGCCGACTACCAGGTCGAAGGGAATTTTCTCTTTCTCCAGCACCTTCAACACACCAACATGAGCGGCACCTCTGGCGCCACCACCTCCTAGCACTAGTGCGACTTTCACCTTGCGCGCGGTTGATGCCGAACCCGACATACGAGTAGACGCCTTTCCGTCAGTTCCGGAAAACGAGTTGCCGGTACCAGGAATGGTGACTTCCCTTTGGATCACCGGAGCTATTGAACTCGAGTCGATTGGTGTCGCGGCATTGCTGTCTCGAACGACTGTATCGTTCGGCTCACCAGGTCCGACGGCATGCACCCGCGACGGCTCAATGTCAGTGGAAAATTCCTTTGTGGCCATCAACTGCGATCCCGTCGTTGTTTTTGGCTCACTGCCGCGCCAGGTATCAGTGGCTCCTGCTCCGGCAGCATAGGAGATCATGAAGGCACCAGTAATGATTGCGCAAGCAAACCTTGAAGGCGTAAATGGTCGGATTGTGAGATTTGGCACTTTTGTTGGCACTTTTCTCAAATGATTCCGCAGACGAACTTACAGGCAATGATCTTGAGCTTTCTCCGGACCAGAAACAAACCTGTAGAATACTTACCACGCTTTTTCCATTGTATCTCGATTAATTGGGTCGACAGCTATCAATTCGGACCCAGGAAATACCGCCAAAAGACATCCAGTAAATATCTATCGCCATCACAATAGACAGCCCGCAGACATAGCACGGAGTAGGCATTCAATATTAATTTCCCTTGTCTACAGACCTCTGCTGGTGCATAATTATGGTTGAAAATTCACCTGAATTAGATTTTGAAATTCAGCCCGTCGCGTCGATCTTCTCTTAGTAAATTTCCTAGATAGTTGAGGTAGACAATGCCGTTCAACGGACCTATTCACTCTGGAGGGAGTGTAGGACTTAGTGCTGCGGTCGGAATCGAAATGAATCGATCACCGTACAGACCCGCACCAGCAGCTCCTTTCAAAAGATCCGAGCCAGGAAGCCTGGCGAGCGGATACCGCGAGCTCAGCAAGAATAAGACTCTTGCAGGAAGAGCGGCTTACCAAAATTTCAAAGGTGAGAGCCTTAAAACAACCCACAATCGCCTTCGCATGGTTTCTAAACTGAGACGTAAGGAGAGAGGTTGGCTCTGGCGACACATCTTTGACGACCTCGGCAGAACTCTCCGCTCAGCAGTGGTGAGATTCAATTTGCCCATGCTCATTCGACAAACTGGCTGTCAGATTGCCAGTGATGCTATTCGATACAGAAACATCTGATTCCCTTCGTGCAACCAGTCATCGGTGGAACCTGGCCTTTATAGTTTGGTGGCTTGTTTGTTGCGTCCTTCGCGACAGAGTCATTCAGTCGGCAGGATTCACTCTTCTAAAAAGCTCCTGGACAATGCATATTTGCTTTGTCCGGTTTGTCTTATGTGTTTTCCTGCAGGGTCGGCGCAAACGTATAAGATGGCAGCGTCGTCAGTCTTTCATCTAGGACTGCTCTGCCGACCGTGAAGTTGTAGATCACTTCGCAGCCGTCGTTTAGAACCAGATAGCTATTGATCGCGTCATCAAGAAAACAACCGATACCAGTCGAATCGAACCCGAGAGCGCACACGGCTAAATAGATCAGTTGCCCAATGAAGCCAGCTTCGT
>CAYTDR010000753.1:0-4471 GCA_964436185.1 uncultured Candidatus Obscuribacterales bacterium
CTTCAGTAACCAACTGGTCTCCACTGGCGGTGCTGACAGTCAGTCGCGGAAAATGCCTTACGCGATTGACCAGCAAATCCGGTGTCATACTGGACTCAGAACTGCCGAACAAATCCGCTATATTTAGCGAACGAGACTCATGAGGTTCGTACTCAAACATCTTTTGCGCCACGCGATTTATTGCTTCCACCTTGCCGCTCGGCGCCGCTATGAGCAGCGCGATAGGCAGATTGTCGAACAAGGCACCCATTCGTTGTCTCATGCTCAACAAGAGCGCGTCGAGATTGGCAGCTGGCTGAACATCCTGAATGACTAGATAGAGATTTCCGTTTTTGAAACCTAAGACTTTGTGCATTCTGCCACCAAACGGTTTTGGTAGCAGACAAAGCTGAACGGCTCTTGCACCCTGCATTCCAACGTTCTCTTCCATTTCGAGTGCAGAGATGAACTCCGCTGCTTTCGCTGCGTCTTCGCCAGAGACAATGTCGACGAAATCGAATCCGCACAAGTTGGAAAGATTTTCTCCGTCGTCCGATTCTGTCTTAAAAGACAGAATCTTGCCTGACGCGGTAAGCTCAAAAATCAATTGTCGGTTTCCATCAGCTGTCCAATCAGAGACTACCACAACAAACCTCGGGCACCACAACAGGGAGTTCGTTCAAGATGCCTGCCTAATCGCCATGATCTATGGGACGTGGCTGCCAGTTGTAAAAACACTCAATAATCGGTAAAATCTTACATATTAGACCCATAATTTCAGGACAATCTGTAATTTTTTGCAGTTTGATTTAGCTACCACAGAAGAGATTGCACAGGAGTTCGGAAACAGATTTCGGGCTCATAGACTTGCACAGAATCTTCAGCAAAGCGACCTAGCCGCCCGTGCAGGAATTTCAGAACGTTCATTGAGCAACTTCGAGCGCTCAGGGCGCGGCACATTTGACATGTTTTTGCGCATAGCACTAGCTCTCGGTCTCATTGAATCGATGTCGAATCTGTTTGAGCTCAAGCCAAAATCCATTAAAGCGATGGAACAGGCTAGCCTCAAGCGCAGACGAGCATCGCGTAGGAGAAGACGCGCTGAATGAAAAAACTGAATGTGATTTATCTGGGCTGGGGAGAACGGTTTCAATTGGGCGTCCTGGCAGACGACGGAAAAGACCTTCTCTTTGAATATGCGCCAGACGCTATCAAGCGAGGATTGGAGCTCTCTCCTCACAAACTGCCTCTAAGCGACAAAGCATATGGTGACTTTCCCGATCATCAATTTCGACTGCCAGGAATGATAAGTGACGCATTGCCAGACGGCTGGGGCATGCTGCTAATGGACCGCCTATTCCGCAGAGAGGGAAGGCGCCTGGACCAAATCTCTCCACTAGATCGACTCGCATTCATCGGTGACAAAACCATGGGTGCACTAGCATTTGAGCCCGCCGAAGGTTATGAACTAACCCACGCAGACGTTCAATTGCTGGAACTCGCGAGGGAAACACGCGAAGTACTGGAAAGCGAAAGCGAAGTATTGCTCCGAAAATTGCTGTCGATGGGCGGCTCGCCACACGGCGCGCGCCCCAAGGTCCTAATTAACTTTGATCGCTTCAGCAACCGAATGTCTAACTCCGACGAAGGTGCCGGCACTCCAATGTTGGTGAAATTTCCGGCACAGAACGAACATAAGGAAGTGTGTGCAATAGAAGCAATGTACGGTCGCATAGCGAGCGCATGCAATCTTAGAATGCCTGCGACAGAATATTTTGATCTTGATAGTGAGCTATCGGCCTTTGGGATAGAACGCTTCGACCGCTTTGAAGGAATGCGAGTACCGATGCATACAGCAGCCGGAGCAGCGCATGTGAACTTTCGGATCCCACAACTAGATTACACGGCTCTGTTGCGACTGACTCGGCGCATGACCGGTGATGAGCGCGAAGTGCTTCAAGCCTTCGAGCGATGCGTATTCAATGTGATATTCAATAACCGAGATGACCACTCAAAAAACTTCTCATTCCTACTAGACCAAGATGGTCAATGGAAGTTTTCACCGGCATATGATTTGTCATTTTGCGAGGGACCAAACGGTGAACATCAAATGGATATATGCGGCGAGGCGCGACTGCCAGCCCGCGAACACTTGCTGGAACTGGCAAAAAATAACAGCATTGCGCAAAAGGTAGCCGTTCAAATTATCGATCGAATCGCCGCTGTCGCTGAGCATTTCCGCGAATTCGCTGAAGACCTACCAATCAGATCCGTTACACTACAGCTGATCGAAAACTCAGTGAAGTCAAACCGCACCCGCTTGAGCTAATAATAGCGACAACCTAATACTTCGAAAACATCTACGTTTGGCGACGGAACAATCCATACTCGTAGAAAAGTCTATTGCGCTCAAACAGAGCTGCACAGGCGGATGAAAGCAAGTTGCTGAACGTGAGCAACGGCTTGCAAATGATCGCCGTAATTTCCTTGAGATGATCTCTGATGAGAAGCAGCCCAAACCTTCTTATTGCTGTTTACCCTAAAGAAAGCCAGAAGAAAAATTTCCAGGCGCCAGGATTATGTCCAACGCAGACACAACTGATCAAACGAATTAGACCAACAGTCATGGTGCCGACAGTTTTCGCTTGTTCTTGTTGTTTGTCGTTGAAGAAGAAATCGGCTTTCCTGCTAGTGCCTTTTCTAGATCCGTGTGCTCGAATGCAGAGGCCATGCGATCAACTTGCCTCGCTGGCAAGCCCACATCTGCAGCGACGCGGCGCCATGAGGACACTGCAATTCCAACCTGATAAGCTATCTGATATGCATCTTCCGCACTGATCTCAAAATAGGTCGCTACTTGAAGTGCGAGCTCAAGAGACGCCGTAGCGTCATCGAGATCTATGGCGGTACTGAGCACCCGAGGTTTTATATCTATCGGCACAGGATTCAAATCGTATGCGGGTGAGAGGCGCCAACCAGTTGGATCGCGATACAAGAAACCATGATTTCTCAGGTGATCGTCCGTGTTGGAAATTAGAATGCTAAGCACGATGCGACGCCACAACATGCGCATATCCTCTGTTGGCGCACCGCCGACCTGGCGCAGAACATCTACAAATTCCATATAACTTCGTTGTTCGTTGTCTCTTGCATCAAGCATGCTCATCGAAGACACAAACGGAATGCGGGTTCTTTCCGCGCGATCGAAACGTCCCAGAAGAAGAACTGGCCTTTTTGCGACGTTTTCCAAGCGCCATTCCGGCACGTTGATGCCCGCTTTGCTGGCGAGAGTAAGGGCGACGGCTTCCCATAAAACGGTATTGATCTCGTCGCCCTCATGCGGAAATTTTGCTATCGCTAAGCGCCCATCTCGATCACGCACCGAAGCCTTTGGGCGCGCACCTCCAAGAGAGGAGCCAGGGGCGAGCAGTAAGCGTAAGTCTTCATCTGATTCTTTGTCGCCCAATACGTTTTCTGCTGCCGAAAGCAGGCGCGGGAGTTCAATTAAAGGCGGTATTTTTTGCTTCCCGTTCTCTGCCAAGAACGCTCCACCAGCCCTTGTGGCAAAGCGAAGTGCACCTTGACGCGCCTCATCATCCACCATCAGCAAGTAGTCGATCTCAAGAAGGGTCCGAGCCGTTTTTTCCTCGCGCTCAGCGCGGCGACGCTCAGCTCTGCGCATTAGTACGCGCCCCCATCTGTCTGGTGCTGAGTCACCGATCGCGCCAAACAGTGCACGGTCACTATGAAACGGACCGGGTCCAAGTGTTAACGCCGGTTCCAATGAAAAACGCAATGGATTGGAAAGCCAGTCTTTGTCGTATTCGAATGTTGCGCTATCTTTTTCCTTGCGCGTGCGCGTCCATAGGCGGCCGACAAGATATGGCTTGCCGAAAAGGTCGATATAAACCAGCGTCTCGGTCTCCATCACGACGCTCCTGTCTTGTCCGGTGGAGATGCTTTCTTTCGCGGGAGCCTGATGCGTTTCGGGAGGCGCTCCTCTTCGAGCTGGCGCCCAAGCGCGTCTTCGCTGGCATCCGCCAAGTTACCGACTCGATCGATCATGCCGAGCACAAACAGAATTGTTGCGTAAGTGCCCATCGATACACCTACGTCGCCGTTCTCAACGTTATACAAGGTCATTCGGCTGATGGATGCTCGCTCTGCCAGAATTTCTGTCGGTATGCGTCGGCGCAGTCGGGCGTCCCGAATGTCTTGTCCGAGCTTGCGCAGCGCCCGGCGAACGGGGATCGGAGTTGCGGAGTTTGCTGTTGATTTTGGCATAATGTCTACTACGGCTGACGCTGTAGTATTTAGTGTAAATAATACTAGACATTATTGTCAAGACCGCCAGCAGGTCTCAAGCCGATTAAGTATGCAATACTATACGTAATGTGGCTTTGCGCCTACTATATTATACGTAATGCGAGCGTTGTCGGAGGTGCCTGGCTCTTACCTGTTTCGCAGTATCCATTGACAAAAAGCAGCGCCC
>CAYTDR010000754.1:0-4470 GCA_964436185.1 uncultured Candidatus Obscuribacterales bacterium
GGCATCTTCTCGGCGATCATGATCGGCCTCGGCCGCGCCGTCGGCGAGACCATGATCGTGGTGCTGGCGGCGGGCAACACGGCCATCATGGACGTGAACCCCTTCAACGGCCTGCGCTCGCTGTCGGCGACCATCGCCTACGAGCTGCCGGAGGCGGCGGTGGAAGGCACGCTTTATCGCATGCTGCAATCGGAGGATGAGAATGGAATATCTGTCAAAGAACGAGAATAAACAGAATAACGTTTTAGATGTCTTTTTTGCATCAGTAGCGGATGGCGCAATTCAGTCACCAATCACAGGAGCAACCCAGTTAGGGAACCAGGTGATCCGCTCGGTAACAGGAAAAGAAGATCTAATACCGCAGCTGCAACTGATAGAACCGCCTTATCAGTTTAAGGAGGGGACTTCCGAATGGTATGCACAACAGGCAGGTTATGGACTGGGATCGGCTGCAGACCTCGTGGTCATATCGGCCTTAACCAGGGGTCGTGGATCTAAGGCCGCATTGCTCAAGGAGGGCTCGGCGCTATCATTCCGCCAGGGATCGAAAACGGCTTTGCGGAACTTTGCCATAGGCTTCGGCTATGAGGGCACGTTTCGACCTATTCACGAAGACGAAATGGATAATTTCTGGGGCGCTCGCTTTCGAAATGCCACCGTGGGTGGAGCCTTCCTCTCGACACTGGGTGCCTCTCGAGGACTCTGCGATATACCAGTATCAAAAATACAACTGCCGACAGCTGCTCTGCGAATGGTTCCTAAGCTAGGCTTCGCCGGAGCTAGCACGCTCAGCGCCAGTGTCGTCCAGGCTGAAGCAACCTCGCTTATCTCCAACGGAGAGCTGGCGACCTGGGACGAGCTCAAGTCTACTGCAGGAAGAAACTTGATTGCCGGACTGACCATGACGCGCCGGCCGTTTATACTTCCGCCTCTGGAAAAAACAGGTTTGAATGTAAAACAAGAAACAGACAATTTCAAAAGACTTGCCAAAATCGGCCACGTTGGTGATTTCGAAGAGAACATGGCAACCTTCGAGAAGCGGGCACGCGACTCCGGACTTTCCAGACAAGAAGTAGCAAGGACCTATCACAATCTTTCAAAACTTCTGCAGTTTGACCGCAATCCGGGAATGATAAGCCCTATGTTAAGAACAGAGCTAGCCACTGAAGCACTTTATCAGGCTGCAAATCCTACATGCATAGATCAAGGAAACAACAATACCTGCACCGCAGCTACTGCCGATGGTAATTTCTATACGACGTCTCCATCGGATCCTATTCGTATGCTTTACAAGCTGGCAACCCGAGGAAGGTTCACTACCCATGATGGCAGCACGATCACACTCTCGCAGGAGCAACTGCAACCCGATAGAGAAGCATTACTGTTGTATCCCCGCGTACATGGATCAGGTTATCGCTCGTATGCCAGTCAGCTTTTCCAATTAGGCGCAGTCAACGCGCATTGGCAGCGACAGACCAAAGCTCCGGACGGAAGCACCGTGCCTAAAGGCAGCATCAAATACGAAACCACCAGACCGGCAGATCCAACAAAAGCCCCTGAGGAAGGGCTCATCAACACTTCAGTTTCTCCTGCTACAAGGCTGACGCTTTTAGGACGTCCGATCAACGAACCATTCATAACACCTCAGTCGCTCACAAGCCTGGAACGACAGATCACGGGTAAACACGTGCCAAACAGGATACTTACGCGAGACTTCGCCACCACCCGAGACATCACGAATATTGCCAGCGCGGAGCAACTTGGCAAGCAGTTGAGCGAGTTGAAACGAGACTGTGGATTTCCCGCTACCATTACTGTTTACGCTTCAGCGATGCAACTGCTCTCCGGATGGCCTGGTTTGACCTGCAAAGATTTAAGCGATAACGGAGGTCCGCATGTTCTCCGAATCACGGGCTACGATGAAGCGACCGGCTATGTCTATGTTGACGGCAGTGATGGCAACAAAAACGATTTCTCAGGAAAGCCTGGTGAGCAAAAGCCGCTCTCGAAAGAAGATCTGTTCTTCCTTATGGGCAACGCCATAGACAAAACCAAGTATCTTAGTCTCACCGGACAACCCATAGATGATCCGTCACTAAAAGCGGGACTGGCAAGGCTTCCCAACTTGGAAGGTGTTCATCTCAACGGGACGTTGGTCTCCAATGCGGGGGTAGCAGCCCTGGCAGGAAGAAACGAGTTGAGTTCGCTTTCACTGTCCGGTACGAAAATCGATGACGAATGTGCGAAGTCACTTTCGACTCTTTCCAAACTGACATTTCTCGGTTTGGCTAATACCGCCATTGGAGACACTACTCTGCAAGCCTTGACCGAACTCAAAAATCTCAACACTGTAGACCTGGCAGGGACCCAGGCGACGGCGAAGGGTGTGATTGACTTTGCTAAGAAAAGCGGTGTCAAAAACATTTACCTGCAGGATGACCTTCTAAGCAAAGAACAACTAGCCGATCTGGGAGCTGCCAGGGCGGATTTGAGTGTGTTTTATGGTCAGAAGAAAGCTGTCGGACCACGATGAGTTGCCAGGTACATTGCAGAAAGTTTCGCAACCATAGACTCGCCTTCCTCTGCGCGCGGAGGTTAGAGCCATCTCAGAGCACTTTGAGGGTGTTAACCACATATGTTTAAGAGGTACAATGTCAGGGTCTGAACGCGCACTCTCGACTGGATAGTCGAGCCGGGAGAGTGGCGACCTCGACGAGGCAAGATTCCCGAAGGTATCTCCTGAAAAATGGACAAGACCAGCTGGTCGCGAACGATGAGATTTCGAATGGCGCTGGCCATGACCCTGTCGGGGATCGTGCCGATCGTCACCTGCCATCTCATCGTTTTTGGGGTGACCAACGACATCCTGGGTGGGCTTCTCAGGATGCTGCCCTGGTACATCCCATTGCTCTTTTTGATGTTGATTCTCAATTGGTTTCTTGCCGAGGTCATTCTCAAGCCAATCTCGAGACTGCTGCAATCGACCACACAGCTAGCTACGATGGATATCAGAGAGCGACTGCACGTAGACGCCAACGAGCCTTATGAGACAAACGCCCTGCGAAAGGCATGCAACAAGCTTCTCGACCGTCTAGAGGAGTCGCTCAATATTCAGTGCCAGTTCGTCGCTGATGCCAGCCACGAGCTTAGAACTCCTTTAACCTCGATTCAGGGATACACCAAGCTGCTTTTGAGGAGAGGCTCCAACATCGACAGCAATTTGCTCGGCGAAGCGCTGCAAACCATTTCGGACGAGTCGGGCAGACTGATAAGACTCGTCTCCGACCTCCTACAGTTAGCCCGAGCAGACGCTGGACAGGCAATTATCAGTCAGCTCGAACTCACAGACCTGCGAGAGGTGATTGCCAGTGTTGAAGACACTGTAGTCATGGTGGCGCCGGAGCAGGTGGAAGTTCAATTCATCATGCCCAAGTCCAGTGTTTGGGTGAACGCAGATGGAGACAGGCTGAAACAGGTCTTTCTCAATCTGTCCAACAACGCGGTCAAGGCGACGCAGGCCGGTGGCAAGGTTACAGTCACTCTCCGGTCTAGCCACGATCAAGCGATTATACGAGTAATTGATACCGGTATTGGTATCGCGCCGGCGGACCAACAAAGAATATTCGACCGGTTCTACCGCGTGGAACGCTCGCGAACCAGAAGTCGCCTGTATGGTGGAGGCTCCGGCCTCGGTCTGGCCATTGCCCTCACCATCATCAAGGCTCACGGTGGGTCAATCGATCTGGAAAGTGAGCTGAACAAAGGCTCGACGTTTACAGTTCGATTGCCCGTAGCTAAGCGCGACGAAGGAACGTCCTCCGACGACTCACTTGCCGAGCTGGACGCCGCCCAGCCACTGGAAAAAGACAAGGTCGAACAACAAAGTTAGATAAGTTACCTCGAACTACTGCGGACAGCAAGACAGCAGGATCTGATCCTCAGCCTGAAAACTGGATTCGACAGTGAAACCTGCTTGCTTGAGAAGACTTTCGTATTCATCTCGAGTCCTTGCTCGACCTCCTGGCAGATTGAGTATCTGCAAATCATATAGTGTCGTCCATGGTGCATTGTCCTCATTAATGATGTACTCGATGATCAGGAACCTGCTATCCCGATCGCGACCTATGGCTTTTCTCACGTTCTGCAGTATCAAAAGACAATGCTCGTCGTTCCAATTCCAAAGTGAATTCTTCACCAGATAAAGATCGAAGGAGGGAGGAATTTTTTGCAAAAAGTCCCCACTCAAAAATGTCAGCCGCTGCGCCAGACCATGCTCAAGGAAGTGTTCCTCAGCGGCTTGTCGCAGCTCTTCGAGTTCGAGCACCGCTCCATTGATTCTCGGATGCTCCTTCAATATGGTGGCAAGTAAGGTGCCGACTCCGCCACCAAGATCTAATACTCGCTCGAATTTTTCAAAGGGGAAGCTATGCGCGATGTCGAAGGCCGCGTGCCTGGAATTGCTCACCATAG
>CAYTDR010000755.1:0-4460 GCA_964436185.1 uncultured Candidatus Obscuribacterales bacterium
ATACCGGCACGCTCTCTGATGAGCATTTCGACATAATCACCATTTGAAACGCTATCCGATTGAGCCTGCTCTTTGAGCAGCTGGCGACCTAGTGCGGTCAGGTTGAAGGAGACGGAACCCGACTCCTTGCCTGGAAAACGCGAGCGCCGAGGCGAGGTGGTTTTTGGTGTGGTTGTATTTTGGACCGTTGTGTTCATCTAACTTTCGGCAGCGTCCCAACTTTGGCTCTACATTTGAGCTTCTGTCTTCCTCTGCCATTCCTCCTTAATTCACGAAAACACGGAACCGACTGGTACAGCAATTTTTGAAACCTGGCAGCGAATGCCACCACTTCCAACGCACAGCCATTGACTATTGACCTGCAATATCGCCAATGAGAGAAAAGAGTCGAGCGGTCCCTGACTATAAGTTTGCCATCAATATATAGAGTGAATACTCTGGATATAGACCTGAAACTAACCGATTTTTCTCGAGAGTTTCAGGATAGACCTGGCAACCCTTTCCAAGACCTTGATTATAGAGCAAAATTGCCGAATGTTTGCAGTAGTCATGTATTAAGTGATCGTAATACTGTGAGGCTTTTGGGGCTCATGACATTGCTCGTTCGATCAGCGAAGAACGTGTTGAACAGCGATGATATTGAAGACTACGCCGATCAAAGTTCCTATCACGGCACCAACTAAAACCTCGATCGGAGTGTGTCCTAGGAATTCTTTAATGCGTTCAGAACTGAGTTTCGGGTGTTCGGAAAAAAGCTCGATCATGATTTCGTTGAGAACTTTCGCCTGTAAACCGACCGTTCTTCTCACGCCTGCAGCGTCATACATGACGATCAACGCGAGACAAAGTGCGATAGCGAATGAAACAGAATTAAAGCCTTCTATTAAGCCAACCGACGTGGCCATCGCCATTGTGCAGCAGCTGTGGCTTGAGGGCATGCCACCAGTTTTTGCCACCATTCTCAAATCTAGATGGCCAGTCTTTATGAGCTTGGTCAAGATCTTAAGTGCTTGAGCGAGGAAACTCCCGAGCAGCGTGGCAACGATGACCTGCCAGCCGCGCTCAGATCCTGGTGGCACAGCGTGGACAATTTGTGAAGTACCAGCGCTGGTATCACACAAAAAAAACAGTGACGAGAGATTCCCTATTGAGGTCAGATCCATGAGGCTCCTTCACTTCTGCCGATGGATAGCCAGACCAAGCAGGTCCGCAAGAGCAGGAAAGTCGATGGGATTAAGTTTCGCGTCCATGAGGATGCGAGCGGCATCGTTTTCCAGATGCTTCAGTTTTTCGCGCGCGCCTTCCAGTCCGAACACAGCCACCCACGTTGCTTTGTTGGCTGCCTCATCCTTGCCTGGAGTTTTGCCGAGGATCTCTTTCTCTCCTGTCACATCGAGAAGATCGTCAGTTATCTGAAAGGCTAGCCCAAGCAAACTGCCAAACTCGTTGATGGCATCTAGTTGCTCGTTGGATGCGCCAGCCAATCTAGCTCCGGACCAGAGGGCGAATCGTATGAGAGCGGCGGTTTTACCCTGATGAATTTGCTCCACCACATCATGGCTGAGCTTTTGGTTTTCGTTGTTCTGATTGTCCTGTCCGGTGTAGATCAGATCGAAAACCTGTCCGCCAACCATACCGTCAGGACCGGCCGCTCTGGCGAGTGAACGAACGATGTCAAGAAGTGCAACTCTATCGACGGTGCTAGGTGTGTGACTGATTAAGGTCTCGACTGCTCGCATAAGCAACGCGTCGCCAGCGAGCAAAGCCATGGCTTCGCCATACATCTTGTGATTGGTGGGTTGTCCGCGACGCAAATCGTCGTTATCGAGGCAAGGAAGATCGTCATGGATCAAGCTCATCGCGTGAACCATCTCTAGTGCGCATGCACATGGTAGCGCCTCGGTAATATCGATAGCGCGCCACTTCTCTTGACTACTATCGTCATGACAACCGTTGTGTGAATCCTTTATATATTGATCAATTCCTTGTCGATCTTTCGAAAACTCATCATTCGAACAAGAAGTGTCGTTCGAATGCTCGTTCGCTCTTTTACCTTCCGATTTTCTTTGCAGCTTAATCGTCTCGAAAGCCGCCAGGCAAAGAAGACCCCTGATTCGCTTTCCAGGTGAGAGGGACGAGTAACGCATACTTTCCCAGAGTATCTCCGGCTTGCCAAGAGGGAGGTGCTCCTCGAGGGTGAGCTCGATTGCCTCGCGTCTAGCGGCGAGATAAGACTTCAAGTCGAATGCTTTTGAGGTTGTTCTTGCAGTCATATTGAGGTTTCTCGTTTCTCGCCGGATGAATCGTTGCCTTTAAAAAACTTCGATATGGTCTTATACAGCTTGAGTCCGGTTAGTCCCCATTTGAGAATGCTTTTCTCTTTTTTCAAGAAAAGTGTCACGAACGGCATTAGTTCTTTGGCTAGATCGACTCCGTTTGGACCTACGGGTTCTTGTCCGTGTCTGACCAACTTCTCGTTGAGCTCCTTGAGCTGTTCTCTGTAGACCGGCATGTACAGCGCAGTGATGTCTCGACCTAGTTGCGCGTACTCCTCTGCCATCTCCAGGTAGTAGATGATCGACTTGCCGTATCGCCAGATGACTAGTAAAGCAACGATGAGCGCGCTAAAGGCATAGATCGTCACAATCTTGACGATGCCCAAGACTAAGCCACCACTTAAGATACCAGGTCCTATCGGCGATACGTAGTATGCCGAATAGGCGATGATTGGCAAAGAGAGCACAATCGCCACTTTGATCGCCAGGCCACGTGCACTAGCAATGAGATCGTAGATTCGGCGCTCCTCTACGAAGGCGAATGCTTCAGCGAGTGCTCCGAACTTCTCCGGATTGTCCGTTACCTTCAATGAGATGTTAGCCAAACCGAGCTGAGCAGTTGCCGCTGGTTCTACCATTGCGCTGACTGCACTATTCTCGCTCGTGGGTTCGTTGGCCATTTCCGATAGTTACTTCAAGAGGTCGCGGGCAATCAACTGTCTCTGGATTTGATTGGTTCCTTCGTAGATCTGTCCTGCTTTTGCGTCTCTGAAGATTCTTTCCAGAAGCAACTCCGGAGCAAGTCCGGCTTCTCCGAGAAGCGAGATCGCTTCAGTCGATACACGCATAGCCGCATCGGTAGCGGAAATCTTTGCCATTGCCGCCAGCGTTACATCTGATTTGTTTTGATCGATCTTTGTTGCGGCCTGATAGGTCAATACTCTTGCGCCTTCAACGATGGTGCTCAACTCACCCAGAATGGTGGCACTACCATCGAGATTCTCGTCGATGCGACCTTCGTTGTACTTTTGACTCAATCCGCTGAGAAGTGCATCCAGAGCACCTTGAGCCCATCCGGTGGCCTGTGCTGCGATCGTCACACGACCTTTGGACAAACTCGAGAGGGCCACTTTTCTGCCTAAGCCTGGCTCTCCAAGCATATTTTCGACAGGAACACGACAATCTGCGAATACGATCTCGCAGGTGGAGTATCCTCTCATTCCCAACATGTCGAACTTCTGTCCGATCTCAAAGCCCTCGAAGCCTCGCTCCACAATGAAAGCTGAGATACCCCAGTCACGCTTGTCTTTCGCGCTGGCGTCCGGAAATGGTTTATGGGCATCACCGACAATGCGAGCCATGACGATGTAGTAGTCTGCCGAGGCACCACTGGTGATGAATGTCTTCGTGCCGTTGAGCAGATAGCAATCTCCGCTCAGCCTTGCTGTTGTCTCGAGTGCGGCAGTGTCAGAGCCGGCGTTGGGCTCGGTGAGTCCGAAAGCTGCTAGATACTCTCCCGATGATGAGCGAGGCAAATACTTGCTCTTTTGTTCGTCTGTTCCAAATCTGTATATAGGCTCCTGGCAAAGCACATGCACGCCGAGCGAGCTCATTATCGGTACGCACTTGCGAGCGAACTCTTCGTTAACCAGGCAAAAGCTGACATAGTCTCCAGCCGATCCGCCGTACGTATCAGGAAAAGGCAGAGCACCCAGACCCTCCTGGCAGGCAGACTGAAACAGATCTTTGCGAAATCTATTTTCGCTGTCCGCTTGTACAACTTCCTTCACATCTATTCGTCCGGCGAATTTTCGTGCCTTGTCAAGCCATTTGAGCTGCTCGGGAGTATAGCAAATGCTCATATCCGAGGAGTCTGGCGCCGAGATTTTCGTGTTGAGCATTGCTCTTACCATGACCAACTAATTAAAGACACTTAACAGCAATCCTGTGCCGGACCGCTGCCTACAACAATATATCAAAAAGTAGGCTCCTAAATTGTTCAGATAGGTTGGATTCGCATGGCGCAACGATCTTTCAAAAAGCCGAACAAAAAGACCGCAGTGTGTTTATGATTAGGTTCTCATAATTTCTGCTTCCGCTCTGACCGGACCTGAGGTGCAAACAATTGCCCGAGCCTACCCAAATATCGATAACACAGCAAACTGGCGCAGCAACTATCGTGAA
>CAYTDR010000756.1:0-4458 GCA_964436185.1 uncultured Candidatus Obscuribacterales bacterium
ATTGCGCCTGCCCGAGTGCAGGTGATCGCGCCGACTGCATTGGCTCGCATTGCGATCTCTTTCAGTTCATCCATGCTCAAGGAATTGAGCCTGGCGAGCCGATCTTCCCTGGTCAGTTTCGGTAAAATGCCGGCCAGTATACCGGAGTTAAAACCATCGCCGGCACCGGTAGCCTCCAGGAGCTCGACTTGGAAACCGGGGACAGTGGCAGAGCCGGCTCGTGAGCAGATCAGCGCACCACCAGATCCGAGCGTTACTATCAAAAGCGAGATGTCGTGCTGTTCTCGAAGCTCGATGGCGGAACTTGGTTGGCGACTTCCAGTCAGAAATTCGAGTTCGTCTTCGTTGATTTTTGCAATATTGGCCCAGTGCAATGTTTCCAGAATAGCGGTGCGGCAGCGTTGCGGAGACGGCCAGAGATTCAAGCGCACATTAGGGTCGTAGCTGACAATCAAGTTATGTTTTTGGGCCAACCGTATTGCATTCTCCGTCGCCGAGCGTGAAGGTTCCGCGATGAGGGAGATAGAGCCGAAGTGAAAAATGGAAGCCTGCGCGAACTGTGATTCATTTAGATCCTCAGGTCGGAGCATGGCGTCGGCACAAGCGATCCTGGAAAACTCCGCCAACTTTCTGTCGCCGCTCTCGGTAGTGACTACATAAGCCATTCTCGTTTGAGCATCAGGATCTTCGATGGTCGATGAGACATCGACATTGTTGTCCGAAAGGACTCGTTTCAGCCATTTGCCGAACTCGTCTGCCGCTACTCGCCCCAGAAATCCTGTCGACACTCCCTGGCGTGCCAAACCGACGGCTGTATTGGCTGGAGCCCCTCCCGCTGCTTTCGTGAACGTGACTGCTTCGGGTAAATCGGCACCAACTGTAGTGCACACCCAGTCGACTAATATTTCTCCCAGGCACAAAACATCCGGCATTTAGGACCTCATTCAATCTGAGTAGATTGGCGGTAACTATCTCGAGGCTCTAATTATAAGAGATTCCGTGCGGAGTCTGCGATCCGGACAGCAGTGAAGACGTGGTCTGCAACATGCTGATAACCTGGGCTGATTTGAAAAACGATAAGAGGTAGTAGAAGTTGTGTGAAAATAAAGGGTTGAGTTTCTCGTGTTCGTTGACAGCACTAGGAAAGCGGTTGGTTCGCAGCAAGAAAGAATGTTCTGAAATTCAGGTCGACAGGCATAAGCAAAATCGTCAGTAGCGAACTGCGGAAGACGAAGAAAAAGAGCGGTTCTCAGGAAAAAACAGACAGCAAGTGGGCGTTCTTGCTGCCTGTTTCGACATCAGCGTCAGGTGCAATCTCTGTTTTCCAAAGAACATTGTGCGCCGCCCGAACCGCAGGTGAAAGGCACGCTAGCGGAGCAGGCGGCGCACGGTGAGTGCATCAAGCGTGTAGGCATACGGAGAGCACTCGGACTATTCTTGGAGAATCAATTACTTCCCAGCGGTGCTCTTGTCGTCGCAGGGGCAATCGGGGAGGCGTTCCTCCGCGACTGCCGAAACAGGGGCGACCGGGACGACAGCGGCGACTGCGGGAATGGGAGAGCCAGGTTCTGCACCAGAGCCGATGACCAGAGGCGTGCCATTGCGGTCGAACGCTTTGATTTTCTTTCGACGCCGCCGGATCAGTCGCTTCAGCGCCCGTTCCTCCACCTCGCGCCAGTTCGTGGCGTGGAAGAGATGGAAGCCGGTGTTCTCGGGGAACTTGTCGTTCGGGGCTGCCAGGCTGTTCTCGAGCGGCAGATAGATGAAGTTCGTCTCGGTGAGCGTTTGCCCGTCAGAGCGCATGCTGTTGCCGATGAACGCGGAGTGAGCCGCGCTCACATCCATGTCCTCGATGTACTCACGCACTCGCTCCGCCTTGTTCTCGCTGAGAGTGATGATCTCGTCGTCGAAGATAGAGGAGAGACCGCCCTGCCGAATCTTGTACTTCTGCACCTCCCGATCGCCGACAGTGACCGCGATAATCAGGAAGTTATGCTGTGCACGGGTGAGGACAGGCAGAACGTTCGAGAACAGGACGGGCGCGTTGAAGAACGGAGCCATGCCGATGCGGGAGCAGATGTTCCTCACGGTCTTGTTCGGACGGCGGCCATTCTCGCGGCAGAGCGTCTTGTATGCCTCGGCCAGAGCGAGACCGAACTTGTGGCGTTCGAATCCGCGATGAGGCATGGAGCCGTAGTAGACCGCATTGAGAGTTTGCTTCGCGGTCAGGCGGCTGAAACCGCAGAGGGTCATCAGCTTTGCAAACTCCTCGACAGCCGCATCGAAATAAGGCTGGCACTCCATTACGGTGCCGTCAATGTCAACAAAAAGTGCAGCGAACTTACCGTCCGGAGCACACATGTTGCGTTCCGGCGTATGACAGTTTTGTTCCATGTAGCACTTCTCCCTTTTCGATTGGAAGTTTTGATGAGTAGCAAAATACCGCTACGGACAAGAACACATGGTTTGAGAATCAACCAGTGAAGACTTGTTCGAAGCTAGTGTTACTGCTTTTTTTGAGAGATTTGGAAACCGAATCAGGATGAGGAAGAGAAAAATACGTTCAAAACATAAAGCAAATAAGGCTTTCAATTAAATGCGTAGTCAAGAAGCCTCGTTCGCCGCAAGTACTGGTAGACCCTGAAATCGTGTGCAATTGGTTGCTTCGGGACGATACGATCGGCTCAAAACCTTTGGATATTTATCCATGCGCTAACTATGTTCAACTGTTGTGGGCGCAAAAGAAAAGAGCCGCGCAGATGGCGGCTCTTCGAGGATCTCCTAATTCGCGTCGGCTGTTAGCGTAAAGTCAAAGGCATCACAACCTAAGCTGGAAAAGACCGGAATATTGGAAAGTGTTTACTTGAAGGATTGAATGTACCCCAGGAACGTCTTGATTGCATTCAAGTCGACGGTCTGCCCGGCATTAGCTGGAGTCGGAGCTGGGGCGTCGGTTTTCCCTTCGGTTTTCTCATCGGTTTTCACTTCGGGTTTGCTTTCGGTTTTTGTGGATGAGGTGGAAGACGTGTCATTGGCGGCGTTCGAGACGGCACAGATCAAGATGGCCTCTTTCTTGCCTTGCGGAATCGAGCATCCGAGGAACGCGGGCACCTTATCTCCGGTGTTCTGGTTGACAGTCATGCCTATTACGTATGGCATTTCCTGCCCACCAACCGGCATAGAGCCTTTGTTGATAATCTCGATTTTTGCGGTGCTTTGCTGTCCTGTAGATGAGGCTGTTGGAACGCCGGCTTCGGCAATCTGCTCGACGAACTTTTCCTGAGTCATTTCAGCATCTTGGTTCGGCAATTTGATTAGCGAGATCAGCAGTTTGGCTTCTTGATCTTCAATGGCTACGAGAGTCATCTGACCGAAGAAATCCAGTCCAAGACTGTATTTGTATCGTGGTGGCAGCTCTTTTACTGTCGCGATTTGCGCTGTGACTTGTTTGGCATTGTCCGGATCCAGCATTTTGCCAAACTGCGAATAGAGGGCAAAACCGACAATGGAGCAGGTCGCCAGCAATAAGACAGTGCCACCGACTACGATTCCAATCAACCACTTTGCCCAGGTGGCGAGTCCCCGCTGATTTCTTCTTTTCATGACTGTCAATACCTCAAGGAACAAACGCGAATACAACTCGCTAGCTCAGTTTAGCATTGCAAGATTGTGTACGTGATCTCATTTATGCGTCCAGCACTCTTGAAAACAAAAGGCTCGAATGAAGGTACTGGTCTCTCAAGACGCTGGACTGGGCAGGGCTTTGCAGCAACATGTCCGTTTTCGCGCGTTGAACCAGACGCTGAAAGTTGGTAGTCATGAGGATTTTAGAAAATTCCTCCGGTAATCTCGCTAGGTAAGTTCTTATCAACGTTGCTGTTTTAGCTTGATATTGAGCCAGAAAAAGCGATTGATTATCAGAGTTCCCTTTCCTTCCCAACCAGATTTCCTACAGCCCACACAACTAGAAATTAGTAGCACCGCTTGACTGAATGTTCACGCCCGATTGCGTGTATCTGCAACGCCGGGTGAGTGTCGCATCTGTCTAAGTACAACGCGTTCTCAATGCGCGGCAGATATGTCGCCTGCTGATGAACAGTAGGAGTCACAATCCATGGCAAACAGGCTTGTAGGAGCGAAGACGGAAGGCAGCACCGAGCTGGGCGCCTCCCGATCTAAGCAAGCCGAGCTTAACCTTGGCGCTGCGCTGGGCATCGCACTGAGCGGGGTGTGTATCCTCCTTCTCTGGCTCGGTCCCAGTTCGTACAGCACAGCACTGAACGTGATTGGGGCAGTCGCCACACTCGTCTGTGGTATGCCCATTTACCGAAACGCCTTTCGGCATGTACTAGCCAAGCGCATGACGATGGAGCTTTCGATGACGATTGCTCTGTTGGCTGCTCTTGTCTGTTCCGAAGTGCTGAGCGCGCTGGTGATTGTTTTCTTTGTTCTCATTGC
>CAYTDR010000757.1:0-4452 GCA_964436185.1 uncultured Candidatus Obscuribacterales bacterium
GAACGGGGACGTAATCCCATACGTCCACTCCGACATTGATCTGCCGCCCGTTGCAAATCCAACGCTGATGGACGACTGCGGTTGCTGTCATACGAATGTAAGACTTCGACGGTAACTTCGGTTGGTACATGATTGCAATCACTCATACCACCCATATCGTAATTGTCTTGAGTTTAGCCAACTCACTTGAGGATAAAGATGTTTGATTTCTTCAATTCCAATAATTCCGCTAAAGCGTTCAATGCTTCTCCGTCAGAAGACGACTCACAGTTAGTTGACGACAGAGCCTATCATCTTGCAGATATGGCAGATCAATCGATGCGAGGTGGTGATGAGCTTATGGAGGAGAGCTTATCCACATATGTACGAGATTTGTCTCGAGTAGGAGCATTAGAACCAATTGCGCAGGAGCTGGAGTCCAGCGGGCTAGCTGATGTGCAACGAAACAAGGAAGGGCGAATATCAGAACTCGTTTTTAGCGATCCGTTCGGAAAGAAGGTCGACATCGATTTAACCTCGAACGGGGAAGCGTTCGTCAACGGCAAGACACCGCAAGAGCTGCGTTCTCAATCCGTGGATCGGATAATGGATTTCTACGAGAACAAACTGCAAGCACGCGTGAAGAGTGGCGAGTTAAGCCTGTCTGAAGCGATCACACTCGATACTCTATACAGAGGGTTGCTATTGAACGATCCGGCGAAAGTTTCTGAGGCCGCAAAGGACATCCTGAGCGGTGACAAGCGAAAGTTTACCGAGCAGATGAGAAAAGAACTCGGTCTAAGTTCCGCAGTTTCCATTGTCAAAGGAGCGGACGGCTGGCCTGCTCTGTCGATCGAGTCAAGCTTCAGCCACGCCATCTTCTCGAAGTACGGAACAATAAAAGCGTTCCATAGCGAGGTCCTTACTGGAGATCCCGACTACACTCGACCAGCAGAAGAATCCATTGATGACATTATGCGCGGTGCGGCAGATTTAAGTATCACCTCAGCTAGTGGTTTCATTCTGAGCAACCATCGAAACATAGCCAAGCAAGTTATCGATCTTGCACATGATTCCATCTTGAAAAACGACTATGGACGGACCGATACGAAAAATAAGCAGAAGCTGATCGACACAGTGCAACAGTTACCGAAGGACGACCTGGAAGACATCGCTCAATATCTTGATCGCCGCGAACACCAGATCCCTGATTGGGACTCGGACAAACCGGGAGACGTCGTAAACGTTAACGTCACTCGCGACAAGAATGGAGATGTTTCAAACCTCATCTTCATGGCAAAATCGAGCACCGATCGCGACTACCCCAATAAGCATTTATCTATTTCTTCAAAGAAGTAACTGTTTGAGATTCATTCAGCCCTTCGCCGAATGGCACCTGTCGTAGTGCATTCATTGGATGTCCTTGAATTCCGTGTCACCAGGAACTCGTGTCCACAACGGTCGATACTGCCGGCGATACTTTTTTCCGGTAAGCGATGCCGCTGGGATTTCACTATCTTGCTCCATTGAATTCGGCTCGCTTTCTAGAGTATCCCCGTCAGCAATTATGTTCGGTGTACTGCCACCAGGAATAGTTCCAAAACGAACATCGGGGACATTGGTCTCTGAAACTGAAAAACCCATGGTCTTCTGCAAAACCTTCGCCAAAACCACGGAGACTACAAATGTGTAACCTGCGACAACCAACACTGAAAAAGCCTGTACTCCCAGAAGGTTTAAATTCCCCTGGAGCAAGCCATTGGCACCGGCCGGGTTGATTCCAATATCTGCAAAGATCCCGGTGGCTATCGCGCCCCAGGCACCCGCTACTCCATGACTGGCAAACACATCTAGACGATCATCTATCCCCCGGCTTTTGACAAATCGGACAGCCCAGAATGACAGTGCCGATCCTACAGCGCCGATGACAATCGCAGGGAGCACATGTACGTAGCCACACGCTGGAGTGATTGCCACCAACCCCACAATCGAGCCGATGGCTACCCCGATGAAGTCGGACTCTCCTCTGCGTAGCTCGAGGACAAGCCACATCAAAGCACCCGCTGAAGCTGCCACGGTCGATGTTACTAGAGCCTGTGCCGCCAAGTAACCTGCCGAGAGGGCGCTGCCACCATTGAATCCGAACCAGCCAAACCAGAGCAAAAAAGTTCCAATCAGTGTGATTAAGAGAGACTGTCTGGGTTTTGCTTCATGACCGGAGACACACTGTTTCAGCGCTATCGCCAATGCCAGTGCAGCCGTTCCTGCCGTTATATGAATGACAGTTCATCCGGCAAAATCCAGGGCAACTAACTTATGAAGCCATCCATCTTCACCCCAGACCCAATGTGCGACTGGATCATATACAAGAAAACTCCAGAGAATCGAGAACAGTAAAAAGACTCGGAAGCGGACACGTTCTACAACTGCTCCGATAATGAGCGCCGGGGTGATTACGGCAAACTTCATCTGAAATAGCATAAAGACTATCTGGGGTAATTGCTCGGAATATGCTTTGTTGGGAGCAGCTCCCACGCCCAGCAATCCGATGTAATCTAAGTTTCCGATGAAGTGATGGAACCCAGGACCGAAACAGAGGCTGTATCCTATGAGAACCCACTGCAAGGTGATGGCGATTTGGACGATGAACGTCATCATCATCGTATTCAACAGATTGCGGCGGTCTACCAAACCGCCGTAAAACATTCCCAATGCCGGTGTCATAAGCATCACAAGCGAACTCGATGCCATTACCCAGGCGACATCTCCAGCTTCTATCAACTCTCACTCCCATTGTTTGAGCTTTCGATTTTCGTCAAGAAGAAGAGCGGATCAGACAACGCTGGCATTCTCCCTCGCTAGAAAGCATATGGCTTGTCTATTTAAAGACAAGTCTCTGATGTCTCATCTTGCATAAAATGACCAACCAGCCGCAACTTGACCCTTGATGGTTCGTAACTTGCAGAAAAACAAGCCCCTCAATGGTCGGACAGGAAAATACAACTCAGGTCGGTAAAGCGTCGGAGGCTAGGATGTCATCGGGCTTCGGCACAGGGAGCCAAACTGGCGCAATATCACAAAAAATCCACAATCTTGCGCTATTGTAGGTCAACGAATACCTGAGGAATCCATGGGCTACATAAATCCAATAGCTCTTACCGAAACGAGTGATGCTGAGCCGGGTTTGCTTGGACCAGACATCGAGCAATCCGCACTTTCAAACTCCTCCTTTGGTAGCTCAGAACAGTTCGGGACCGAACTCACTCGCGCGCTGGATGCTCAAACATCCAGGTCCGACCTGGGATTGCGTCTGTTCGAAGGCGGTGCGGAACCATTCGAGTTGGTCGATTGTGCGGCTGAAGAGACTAACAATGTCACCGGCACCGACAAAAAGGACGGAAAGGTTGTGCGCGAGCACATGGAGAACGGTCCTGACGTGGTCGTATCATACGATGACAAAGGAACCGCTCATCGCACGGAGGACACACCCATCACGAGCCTTCCAGTCAACTTCAGGAACATTCCGGACTGGCGAAATAGGCAATTGAATTCAACCGCCAGAGAATTGCTCAAGGAATACACCACGGCTGCTGACGGCACCAATGATGGTATTGTGAGCTTCACCGACATCTCCAACATGATGAAAGATATCGGCAAAATGCCTGACCTCACTGAAGTCGAGAAGTGCAAGGTCTGGTCGAATATTCGCGTAGCGTTGCAAAAAGACGGTGTCACTTTCGATGACTCCGACGAGAAGAAATCTATGGTGGATTCCTGGTCAGGAAAGGGCGATCCATGGCACGCACTTATCACCATGGATGATGGCTATCACGCCAACAAACTGATCAACATGACCAGAAAGGATGCCTCGAAATCGATCACCAAACATGAAGAAGGCGGGGAAACAAAAAATATGTCATACCTCCGCGGTGCGATGTGGAACACAGCTTACCTGGTCTATGGCAAAAACACTGGTGACGTAAATGCTTCAGAGGGACAGCTCAAAGCCCTACGGGCACTGAAAACGGAAGGCTCGTTCTCCGCTTATGCTGACGCATGGACGGAACAGTTCGTAGCAGCGAAACCAAAGAAATAGTACAAACCGCTGCTGCCGATTTAGGAGTAGCGCATAGAGATATGCACTTGGCAATTCGTAGACAGTCTTCTGCTCGCAAGTGCCAAAAGCGCCTTGAAAACCTAACTGTGCTATAGATTTCTAACAAGCTGAAGGACAACAGCCTGAGTTACCATTCGATCCGGTTATGATTGTCATCTTGAAGCTGCCGTATCTTGGCAGGGATTCAATCGCCCGTTCCGGAGTGCTGATGCAGACAACTGTTAAGACGTTCCTTGAAGGCGAAGGAGAGATGCGTGCTCTGCTTCGCGAGAAAGACTGGTCCAGTTCTAAGTTGGGACCGGTTGAAAACTGGCCGCCCTCCCTTACGATAGCCCTTGGTATCGCGCTTGCATCCG
>CAYTDR010000758.1:0-4441 GCA_964436185.1 uncultured Candidatus Obscuribacterales bacterium
ACACCCGAATATCGCCAATGTAAGGGAGTTTGGAATTCTCTCCAACGGTCAGCCGTTCATCGTACTGGACTATATACATGGTCGTACTTTGGCACAGCAATTGAATTCGCATGGACCTATAAGTCTTACTGAAGCCTATCGGATTTTTAGCAAAATTGCCCAGGCGCTAGAAGAGGCGCACCAGAAAGGCATTGTCCATCTGGACATAAAACCCAGCAATATAATGCTGACCGACTCTTTTGATGTTTACATAATAGACTTCGGGATCGCCAAATTGGCTGCCCTGGAAGGCAGCAACACCGTCTCGCGAACAGATGGACTTGTCGGCACACCCCTATACATGAGTCCTGAGCAGTGTCTCATGGGAGCCATGGACGCCCGATCCGACATTTACTCCCTGGGTTGCGTGATGTTTCAAAGCCTTTCTGGCACTCAAGTCTTTTCCGGCAGCACCGCCTTTGTCTGCATGAGCGATCATGTACTCAAGCAACCACCAAGTCTTAATTCGAGAGTCGATGGTATTCCTCGCTCGTTCTCTCGGACAGTCTCGTGGTGTTTAAAAAAGCGACCTGAGCACCGCTTGCAGTCTATGAAAGAACTCAACCAACTTCTCTTATCAAACATGTCCAGCGACTTGGGCAGCAGATTCAAGGCTTGGTCGATTCACGCACTCATGATGCTGCGAACGATGAAACCCCTTCCTCGTCTCGCTTCAGAGATTCCATGCAACTCGAAGAAACTTAGCACCTCCAGACTGTGCACAATCCTCCTAATCTTTCTTATTCTTCTCGGCTTAGCAATCAGCACCCTGCTAGACCCGGAAAAAAACCTGGTTAGCTCAACAGTCGAAAAACACGAATCGATAGTCATCGATGAAATCGAGCTGCTCGAGAAGAGATTCACCGATGTCGAGAAAGAAATCTCACGATTGAGAAAAACGCACGAGGAGTATCTGGCAGTCGTGACAGAGACACAGCTCCGCAAATACAGAAAAATGTACTACGAGAGGCTTTTGCCACCTGTTACTCAATGCGAAGCGAGTGTGGTAATTGTCGATCAAGGCTCAGGCAGCATTTTCGAAACCCCAGGGGGCAGAGGTTTTCCCGGACGAGTAACTGTGAAGGTAACCGATCAACCGAACCCCGTTGTCTTAATCTTGTATGCGCGACACCCAGTTGATTGGACAGTTGATGTCGATAGCAGAGCGAAACTATCACAGATCCTTTTTACAGGACACGATACCGTCCGGGGACAACCCAAAGACACGAAGGTTCGCCAGGTCGATGAGGAAGAGCTTCGTAGTTACTACAGCTACAATGCTAAATGGGGCGGAATCAGGTATCTTCGTCTTCGACAACTGTTGAACAAAGAGTCAGGAGGAGCCGAATTAGTTAGCGCACAATCCTACGAATCTCCAAGAGAGCCAATTATCGTGGGACCACAAAATAAGGTCTGGCTCGCCCAGTACGTGCTTTCAAAATCTCAAGATTTTTGTCATCAGGCTATGCGTATCCACCTGCAAGACGTGAAAAAATCTCTAGAGAACGTCTATTACCAGGGTATATGGAGGTCGTATAGAGCGTCTCAAGAAGCCACGGGATTTCTTGAACAAGCAGCAGTCGGCAAGTTCACTCCCCTGGGTCCGGTGAAGTCGTCCCTCAGAAAACTAGATTCGGAACGGGTCATAGATGCTGTATTCTGTTCGCAGGGGTGCAACAAAGACAGTTGGTTTATCCTTTCAGAAATGTCTCTCATTTCTCTTTCTATCAGTCGGTTAGAGGCAGGAGAGCATTTAGCGAAGAGAGTATCCGACGGTTTCCCTGGAGAGGGCTGGCGCTCACAAAGCATCACATACGATACCAAAAACAATCGTCTCATACTGCGCACCAAAGGCTCGGCTTTCTCATTTTTCGATCCGCGAACGAAACATTGGTTGAACTGCGCATATGATTCTCCCAACCAGATCGAAATCGACAGTATTGCCTTCTGTCCGGAAGAAGAGGCGGTCTATGGCTTTGGCCGTCATCAGTGGAACAAGCCTTGTCTCTTCAAGTTCAAGAACGGTAAACATGTCAGGTCAATTTATTTGACGGAGAATATTTACGAAACGATTGGTGCTTCAGTGCTTCTCGACCCGAAATTGACGATTGCCGGTCGCTACGCAATTCTAAACTATAGCCAGGTCGCCGCCTCAACGGTCAAAGATCTGGGAGTCTGCATCGACCGAGGTGCACCCTGGAGTTACAAGTTCGAGAATCGTTGTCTGGTGATAGACCGCGAAACCGGACATATTTTATGGTCACAGCCCGTATCCCCACATTCATAGCGTTGTTCATGATGTATATACATGAGATCAACAACGAGCTGACATTCAGGCAGTGCCCTTGCTGCCAGAAGACCTTCGATAAGGAGATAATATGTCCGTTGGATGGACAATTGCTATGTCCTCTCACAACCGAACACCTGATCGGCTATCAAATAAACGACTTCATCGTGTTATCGAAGATTGGGTCAGGCGGGTCCTCGACAGTGTACCTGGCCGCACACCAAACCACTCTCTGGGTTGCCTCATGTATGAATGCATATCAGGTCAAAAGGTTTTTTCCACGAAAAATACATTTACCTGTCTCAAGCATGGGTACTATTTTGTCCAACTGGCAGCAAGCGGCGATTACGCAATTGCGCACGGTTCGACACCTCATAGCAACGGTCGTCTCTCAACGGTCGTAATTAACCGAAAAACCGGCATCATTTGTTATGCCTCGTTTTGATGCAACGCGCTTGATGGCTGGTTGCTAAAATAAGGGCTTCTTCACGCTGATGCGAAGCAGAGGTAATAATGAAAGTTTTTCGTGTAGAGATCGCTGCTGCTTTCTCACTAGTTATCGCACTCATGTGGTCATCACGTCCGCATTCACTTGCTCGGGCAGCAGAACAACAGAGTCAACCAGCTTCAATCGCCAGCAGCAAGACCGAAGAGGGATTGGAAACGGTCGAATTCGATACCTTGAACGGTATTGTTGTGGTTAACCTCCCTGATGACCTGGCAACATCTGATACCATTTCCGGTACCGTGATTTCGGAAACCAAGGGAGAGACACAGGAGCAAATTGCCGGCAACCAAGATGAGCTCAACGGTTTGGTCGTAGAGATATCAGGCACAGAAGAACTGAAGGAGGCGCCTTCAGAGAAACTGGTCGAAGAGGAGTCGGAGCCGGCGGCCACAACGAGCAAAAAATCACCTACGCAAAAAGAACTGGCAAGTAGTCCCGTCAAGCCATCAAGTGATTGGGATGCGATCAAGGAAAAGCATTCGTCCGGGTCATCTGTACCGGTCGCATCCGCACATAAGCAAGGAAGCATTCCCGATCACCCTCCGAATATTGCCAACTTTCCACCACCTGCCAAAACTTACCGACCACCGTGCGTGCCACTCAGGCCCGGTCTGATACCAGCGTTCACGTGTCTAATTCCTCCTACATCTCAATTTCTCATAGTCACATTGAAAGACACGAGCGGAAAAATTGTCTGTCAACAGCCGGTTCGTTGTAAGCCGAAACCTAAGACGTCAATCACGAGCTGCGAAATTCCGGCAACAGGCACTTGCGGACGCCCCCTTCGAATAAAGGGTGAATGCGATGGTCGCAGTGCCACAAGTAAAATCACTGTGAATAACAAGCCCTGCAAGATACTGGCTGAGTCACCCCGACAGCAAGTCTGCAGACCACCAGTCGACACACCTGGACGTTGCAAAATAGTTCGTTGCGAGGGACGCTCAGTAACCACCAGCGTGATCACGCTCAAACCAGCACCACCAATTGTGGCGCGCACACCTCAGCGTTCCAGCTACCAGACGAGCCCCGAGCGGCAAGAAGCACCTCCACGTCCTGTTGCCAGCGACAAGTCGTTAAGTGGAAGGTGGACTGCCACATTCGCTACCACCAGCATGACTTCTACAGACAGCAACGGCACCAGAACTCTCCCGCCTAACGCTCCCTACTCTATGTCCGTCACGCTCACTGAGAATAAGAATACCCTCGTGCTCAGCAGGCCCAGCGAGATAGGCGAAATGATTTTTAGTGGGTCCTGGAACGGAACCAACGCCGACCTTAAAAACTCGTACACTAATCCGCGCGGTGCTTTGAAAGCATTCAAGCTGGCTCTTACCTATAATCGAGCCAGTGACACGTTCACGGGAGAGTTCGAACAACGAGAGGACGTACCAGCAGCAGCACAATCATACAGCGGGCTGGGCTCACCGAGCAAAAAGGGAGGCGCTGTTTCAAGCGTAAACCGAGGCATCGTTGAACTGAAGCGAGATTAGCAGCGCTTTTGTGCCTCAGAGCCTTGTTTGACAGTACCAGTGCTGCCTGTAAGATGGAATTTACACAAATGAACTGGATTACTCCACAGGAATACAACGAAGCAATTCAAACTCCAA
>CAYTDR010000759.1:0-4436 GCA_964436185.1 uncultured Candidatus Obscuribacterales bacterium
GCCTCGAAGCCTACCTGCGAAAACTCGGTCTAGACTCTCTAGTCTCCAATGGAGACAACTTCGAAGAAGAAGCCGAAGAAGAGATTATCCCTACCGAAGAGGAAGAGGATGAATTCTCACCGCCGACAGTCGTCTTCATGCGTCCTAAGATGATTATCGGTCCGGGACAAACACTCGAGTCCATTGCAGAACAACGCTATGACGATCCGGATATTGCCTGGTTGATAGCCGATCTCAACCGTCATGTAATGCGGGAATCATTCTTAAACGGCAAGCGCATTATCGAGTTCCGAAGTCGCCAGGAAATCGAACTGCCCGTGTTCGAAGATGTGCAGCTCTTCTACCACAACAGAAAGAAAGGTCAGAGCTCAGAGAATCTGGTTACCGTTATTGCAGAACGCCAAATAGATCGCGAAGTAGTCGAAAACTCACTGGGCAGAGTCCTCGGATCTTAAAGCCACCATAATCACGGCGCAGCGATCCCAGGTTTCAAACAGCGAACAACCGGATGCCATGCGATATCTATTCGACTTCAGGGCGCCACCATCGTCGCCCGTTTCGTCCATACTGCCAGCAGACAGAAGACGATACAACAAACTGTTCATGCCCCAAAAGCATGCCACAGATAAGCGTGGCGAAACTACGCCTGTGGTGCTTTCTGGAATTTATACTGCTTCAACAGCCATTGATCGAGGTTCTTATCCAGATCATCGATATCTTCCGGCGCCAGAATTCCCTTGCGATATGCTTCCAAAACTATTCGCACTCTTGTGTTATAGACTTCCATTCCGGCTGTCTCTTTCAAGTGTGCGTCCACGCCACCAACAAGTTTGGTGGAGAGAGTGTAAATTCGGTTTTGCGCGCCACGAACACTAATATGGTGATGCATCGCGATCGCCTTGTCTGTGAGCCCGAGCGCCAGATCGACAAGAATGTCATACTCGTTGTCTGTAAGATCGCCGATGCCTTTCTGCATCTTCTTTTGAACGCCACGAACAATCGGATCGATGTACGGATTGTCGTGTAAGAGAATTGACTCGAGAGCGTAGCGCAGCTTGTCGTCGGTTTCGCTCTTCAATGCATAACCATGAATGGCATTATCAGGAACGATCTTGCCCAGTTCACGAACGAACGACTCGCGATGAAACTGTGACCAGAACAGAATCTTGGTGTCCGGTTCTCTCGTCCAAATCTCTTTAGCTGCCTTGATACCATTTAAATCGGGCATGACAATATCCATGACAATCATGTCAGGCTTTATCTGCGCATAGATCTCAAGAGCCTGTTTCCCCGATTCGGCTTCTGTAATCTTGATGTCCGGCTCGATTGATCGAAGTAAGTCGCCCGCGTGTTTTCGTAGCGCTGGAAGGTCGTCGACAATCAGTACATGGAACATAATAAAAACCGAGCTGAACGTGTTGCTGTCTTAACGTTTTTACTATACCGTATATGCGCTCATTTGCTACCACCGGATTTCGCTCGGTCTTTTAGCTCAGAAAGGACTTGAGGAAATTGGCAATCATCAATTATCTGATTACTGGCGAGCACGTGCCAGATTATAGCGGCTAATTAGCAAGAGAAACGCTAGCTTGATCCTGCACTTGGCGCGCGATCGGTTTGGTGCCGATCAATTTCTCGAATAAAACTGCAAAAAGCAACACAACTGGGAGTTACCCAGTTGTGCTGTTTTCGGGCCGGGGACTTGTCAAAGTGGTGCGCGGTACGTCTCAATTACTTGAACAAATGGTCCTGGGGGAGTCAACGGCTGAGAAGGAGGATACTCAGCTAACAGGCGATTGACTTAATTAATTGGCGTTTCCTTGAGTCGTTCTCGACTCCCCCAGTTGGCACCCTTTGTATCTAAGATAATAATCCAGTGGGCAAGCCCTCAAAATGGGCTTTAGCGTAAGCTAACTTGCGTAAAAGCGCACGCGTTCAATCCATCTCCAGTCGTGCTCCAAGCACATGGCATAAGTGCAGAGCAGTCAAGCTAAGACATGAATCAATGCTCTTACTTTCACGTCATTGACGTTTATCGCCGATCTCGAATCGCTTTGCAGCAAAGTAGACTGTCTCAAGGTTTCAGGCAAAACACGAGCCGTTTATCATGATAGGATCAATAGTTTAGAGATAGAACGTCAGACCCGTTAAGAGGAAACACAGATGCGTCGAAACTCTCGAAGAATCAACTTGCCTTCAGCCATATTGCTTTCTACAAGTTTGTTCATCGCTTTCAACAACGCAACTATGGTTAACGTGGCAGCAGAAGAGACTAAGTCGCCGACAGCTCCCTCAGATTCTCCGATGACATTTTCCTCTACTGCCGCAGAGCAGAAGATGAGCAAGCTCGATATGAAATCGCTGAGAAGACTTGACTGCCGCGTTGAAGGAAGCAGCTGCGCTGCGTGTCTCGGAAGAATTCGTAAGCGACTGGAAAAAGAGAAAGGTGTGGCAATGGTGGCAGTTGCCATCAAGCGGCCATACGGATTGGCTGTAATTTATGATGCAACCAAGATCGATAAAGACGAACTGTTAAAGGCTGCATTGAAGGGAGAAGCAAGCCAGGCGACCTTCCATGATAGTGTCGATGAGAAGATCGAGAAGCTTCCTTTTATTCTCTGGCCCAAATTCAATCAGTTGGTGCGCAAGACTGGTTCCGATACGCTCGAGATAAAGTGACACCGTATTTGGGGTGCACGTTCTCCCGTTCGGTTGAGTAAGCAAATCGAAGTCGACTACGCCTTCTGTGGTAGTCATCGGCTTTTCAGTTTATTGCGCCAACAAGGCATGCATTCGATAACAGTTCGTCGCCAACATAGTTTCTTTCTCTATGCCGGCAGCTGCTCTGCGTGAGTGAACATAGCTCGAGACCGAGCTCTGGAATTTGTCTCTAAAAAGAGAGCGAGGATTGCCTCGCCCCTTCTCATATACTAAATCAAAAAACCTACGGATCCAGCATCTGTCCTGCTCTTCTGCCTACAATCGGCTCGACGGCTTCTGCCACAAAATCCTGCTGCGACACGTTGGGCATTAGCGGCACGGGCACGGGAAGTTTAAAGGTGATGTTTGACTGTACCCGAAGAGTGGCACTGTTGCGACCATTGGGATAGGTAGTCGTGATGCTGTTGACTCTAAACAACGACCCAGTACCCCATCTGTTGGACACGTTTAGTGCGGCTGCTTCTCCAGCGGCAATGGAACGTTCCTCTGCAGCAGCCCTGGCACAATCCTTCACCATAGCGTCGTGCTGACACTGACAAAGAACCATGGAGATAACGTCTATGAGGAAAAGCACCACAAGAACAACGACTATAAGTCCTGACACAGTCTCTGTTAGCGCAGCTCCCTTTTTCTCTCGTCTCATTCTTATCAAATTCATTCGCAGTTCCTCAATACCTTACAGGGAGAACAAAACTAGAGTTGGCCAAAGTCTTCTACAGGTCTTTCGGCATTATAAGTGAAGGTCCATCCGTTCATCGCGAACACTTCAATGTTAAAGCAAGGTTCCATCTGAATCGTCGTTGTCACACGAACAAAGTTAGGCAGACCGGGACCAGGTGGAGAGCGAAAACGTACTGCTCTGTTGTCTAGCACCGTCCCCCGAACAAAGGCCCGTAAACCTGAGTCGTTCCAAGCGTTGAGCTGTGGCTGCATATTGATGTCCATGTCTGTTGCAGTGACATTTCCATCACCATTGACATCGCCGGCAATTGCGGCGGCTTTGCAGCAAATTTGATTGAGGTACCAGCCACAAGACCAGGCGATACCAACGAACACTACAACGATCAGGGGTAATATGACAAAAAGAAGCAGAAGTATCAATGCCGGACCCATTTCAGTCAGCGCCTGACCATTTTTTCTTCTTCGTTGGTAATACATTCTCACTGCCCCATACTAACAAGTAATGAATGATGGAAGGCAGACCTGCCATCTTTCGGGAAAACTATTTCAAACAGGGTAAAATCGGATTTGTTAATACAACTTTATAATTCAAGCGTGAAGACATGGTGAAGTTTTCACCGTTGCAGCAAAACAATTTGAACCTGTCGATAGAGTCTGCCCAAACCTGATGGCGTCTTGTTTTTGAGACATAGTATGCCATATACAATATGCCCGGAAGAGAATACCTCTTAGCAACCAGAATACTCTATCAACCTAAAAATATGCTCATAATGGCATATAGTATTTAAGTCTCTCCATCTCAAGAGAGCAAAATCACCTCCATATGGCTTAGTAAAGCACCTACTCGAAACACTTAGACAACTATGAAATACAAAATTTTAGTGGCATTGAGTCTGTTATTGCAGATGGTCAGTACGCCCTGTTACGCGATGGATCGTCAACAACTTTTCACCCAAACAAAACAAGAGCTCAAGGACGATAAGCTCTCTGAGCAAACTGTTCAAGAGCTGCAATCACTAGTAGTGAAGAGTCCT
>CAYTDR010000760.1:0-1842 GCA_964436185.1 uncultured Candidatus Obscuribacterales bacterium
CTCCGACGGTTCCGCCGTGTGCCTCCGCCAACATGCGACAGATCGCCAGGCCCAGACCGGCTCCTTTCTTGCTGTCCTCTTGCCGAACCTGACGGAAGCGGTCGAAAATACTCTCTCGATAGGCTTCCGGAATACCCGGACCTTCATCGGCAACGCTGATGCGCAGGCATTTGTCTTCGAGTCCGGCTTTCAGGGTGATGGTCTTGCCTTCCGGAGTGAACTTAATTGCGTTTGTGAGAAGGTTGACGATGATTTGAACGACCCTGTCGCCATCGGCTGTGATTTTCAGCTCCGTTGGCCGGCATTCAAGCGAGAGCGATTTTTTCGCGGCGTTAAGCTGGACCGCGTTCACAGACTGCGTAAGTAAGTGACTTACTCGCCAGCTCATTTTGTCGAGCTGAATATTTCCGGAATCGATTTTTGCCATATCGAGCAAATCCCTGGTCAGGCGCATTAGACGGTTGCACTCTTGCTCTGCTACCTCCAGGCGGTGCATGCCCCGCTCTGAGACGGTGCCAAAGGCGCCCTCGCCAAAGAGCGCCAGGCAAGTGTTTATCGATGACAGCGGTGCACCGATGTCGTGACTGACTATGGCAACGAACTCTTGCCTGAGGTTCTCTATATGCTCACGATCGGATACGTCCAAAATGGCGAGCAGAGATCGGCTCGTTCCGTCATGGCTGAATCTGGCAATCGACATCTCTGCCGGAAATTGGCTTCCGTCTGCCCGTTTCCAGCGAGTGCGCCTCGTCTCCCCTTCATCGCTTTTCGTTTGCCACTCGAGTAAGCCGCTTTCGACGGTTGGCTCGACCAAAAGCGTCTGCACATTCACTCTGCCTTCCGGCGCGACACCGAAAAACTTCTCGGCGCGCGGATTCAGGTCCTCGATGGTGCCGTCTTGCAGGCACGTGATCAAACCGACAGGCATGTTGGTGAAGAGCGCTTCGTCCTTTGCCCTTGCCTCGGTCAAACATTTGCTCAGTTCGTGAAAGTGCCGATCGAGAACGCTAATCTCGTCGTTTCCCTTTTGTTTCTCATTCAGAGGCTTGCTCGCTGCGTAACGCAAGATATTCTCGATCACGATCTTGATGCGATTTCTGACACCAAGAGTGAAGGCAATCACAATCGCGATAGTGGCAGCGATGCTTCCCAAAATTCCAGCGGCAATCATGCCATGCAGCAGGTTTCGCAATTTTTCATTTGCCGCTGATGAGCGTTCAATGTTTCGATGACGGCGCTCCAGAGATGCCATCGCCTCATTGAGATCGTTGAGATGTGGATTGACCTGCAGCTGAATATAGCGAAGCGCCTGGCGGAATCGATCGGGTGAGCTGGAATCGGACATGGAATCGCGCAGTGCCTTCATTTCATCGAGCAGATAAACTGTGATCTTGTAAATTTTAGAAAGGTCGCGCTTGTCCTCCGCGGTGCAGTATTCGCTCTTCTGTATGTCCTTGATGGTATCAGGGAGGTCGCGAGCAATTTCGTCCAGCCGTTTTCCAAGCGACTGGTTGGCAGTAATCGCCATCAGCGTCATTGATTGCATCGACTCATAGAAGGCGTGAGATATGCGGTCTCGACCGCTGACGACGCGGTGCGAGTAGGCGAGCTTGTCTGCTTGCTTCTCAGCGTCAATGAGAGCAAAGCCGAGAAAAGAAAAAAGAGACAGTTGTAATGCCAGAACGACGAAAAGAAAGAGAAGTGATTTTTGCAGAAGGTTCATTGGCTTCCACGCTCTCTTTGAGCGCTACCGGTGCTTCTCGAATTCTCCCGTGGATGAGTCGCTAGATACTGCTCGTGGTGCATGGCGACAGAACCAAGCATGGCGAACTCAGCAACGCG
>CAYTDR010000760.1:1852-4434 GCA_964436185.1 uncultured Candidatus Obscuribacterales bacterium
TCGGCTTTCGCTTCGGCCTGCTTGTGCAGTCCATAGAGCGCGGCTGCCGCCAGGGAATGTATGCGATAACTCTGATTGCCTGAGGCGATGCTCGCTCGAGCATGTTTGATTGCCTGTGTGTACTCGCCGATGACCAGCTCCAGTCGAGCCTGGTCTTGCAGCAACCTTGCCCAGCGGTTCTTGTCGGTGCTTTGCGATATCTGCTTATCCAGATCTGACAATCGCAGTTTATCCAACTCGGAAGTTGAAGATGCTCTTCTGTAGTAGTGCAGGAGGTTGTCGCTATACTTTGCACCGGTGGCGCGCATTTTCTCCAGCGAGTGATTCTTTTCCGGCTCCAACTTCTTTAGCCGCTCTACGTCAGCGTTTGCTTCCATCAGATTGTCAGTCGTTAGATGCAACGCTGCTCGCGTCTTCAGTGCCGGCACGTTCTTTGGATCGATGGAGAGCGCTTTACTGCACATCTCGATCGCTTTTTCCGGCTGGTGCAGTCGAGCATGGCATAAAGCCAGCTTTTGCCAGGCAACCGCATCGTTTGCATATGCTTGCACCACCTTGTCATACCAGGATACCGAGTCTTGATATCGCCCAAGATCCCAATTGAGCTTTGCCAAAAGCCTCCAGGTGGTGGCATTGCTCAAGCTTTCATCGGCTTTGCTTGCCCATCTCAAAGGGGAACTTGTATCTCCCCGCCCTGCGGCATCGTTTGCCAGGCGAACATACTTTTGTTGGCGTTGGAGAGCTGAGCAGTTCTGGTCGACTATTCCAGCCAATATTGGCGTAATCGGTTCGCTTTTGATTCCCTTCAAGGCTAATGCGGCATTCACATCGGCCTGACAAAAGGCAACTGGAGCACTGCCAGGTTGTGCTCTGGCCGCGGCGTCGGACAACTGCCGGGCACCGATGAGATCGCCTTCAGCCATTAGGACACGGGCTCCGACGAGAAGTACTTTGGCCGGATCTGGGCTCAGCTTGGCGGCCTTCTGGTACCACTCTCGCGCTTCCTTGTGTTTCCCGCAGCTCGCTAATGCAGCTGCCACCATTCTGGCACTATGAACGCCTGCGCCTAGCTTGTCTGCTTCAAGGGCTGCTTCTAGTGCTGCCGCATGATCGTTTTGTCGTCTAGCGAGACTGAATTGTGCTGCCAAAAACACAAAACGTTCTCCCGCTTCGGTCAGCTTTGACTTGTCGACCATTTGCAGGCATTGTCGACCTTCTTGAAAGTTCGCCGGTCTGGTGAGAAGGTAACACGCTTTTTGACTTAAAGCCGAGTTGTGATGAGCGGGCAGCGCAAGGAGGATATCCAGGTCACGACGCCATCCTTGCTCATCACCTTGCAAAAACGAGATGGAAGCTCGTTTCAGCAAAATCTGCCGATACTGTATTGAGTTGTGGTCGGAGACTCTTCGTTCCAATGATTTCAAAAGTTCCATCGATGCACCGGTCTTATTCGTCGATCTTAGCCGGTCTGCCTCTTGGAGTACCGTTTCGATAGACAGCGTCGAGGCGGGCGGACTCGGTCTCTGAGCCAGCGCAGCAGAATATAGCGTTGTCGACGAGAGTAAGACAAAGGCAAAGCTAGCAGCCGAAGCTATCTTTCGGTCGCTTCTCAGTCGGCTCATTCCTGTGTTTGTGGTTCCTTTAACCGATAGCCCAGACCATAGACACTTTCTATCAGGTCTCCGGCTCCCGGAGACGTCGCTTGCAAGTTCTTTCGTAAACGGTTGATGTGTGTTCTGACAGTCTCCGGCCCTGAGTCGGATTCGCTCGACCAGACATGCTCCAGAATGGCATCGGCGCTGAAAGTGCGTTCCGGATTGCGCATCAGCAGCTCCAAAATTCCCAACTCTTTGCGGGTTAACTTCGTGGTTGAGTCGTGCAACCGCAGAACTCCACCATCGACATCCAGCTCTACAGCCCCGAGCTTCAGGTGGCGCGATTCAATCCCTGGTGCCCGGCGCAAGACAGACTTCAGTCTGGCATAAAGTACGCTGATCTCGAACGGCTTGGTCACATAATCGTCGGCGCCGGCATCGAGCCCATCGATAATATCGGGTGATGACCTTTTTGCGGTGAGCATTATTATCGGTGTCTTGCCGGACATTTTGCGATACTGTAGGCAGATGTCCAGACCGCTCAAACCGGGAAGGTTCCAGTCGATGATTGCTGCTGAATAAGGTTTTTCCTGCAACCAGGCCAAGCCTTCCGAGCCGTCGGCTACGTGATCGACCTCATGCAGTTTCACCTCCAGAAATTCCTGGATAAACCCTGCCAGGGGAAGGTCGTCTTCAACTAGTAAGATCTTCGCCATCCGTCGCCTTTTTTCGATCCTTATACCACATACCCAGGGGCATACAAATCAGATCGTTCATAATTATGCAGAGGCCCGTCGGGACTGCCTTGCTCGCTAGTCCGCAGAGGTCGACAGGGTAATGACTTGTGGCGGCGTGCAGTCCGGAGGATAGTAGAGCTCCAGACGAATCGTCTCCTCCTGTCCGGCTGAGATGGGCACTGTAAAGAACGGTTTACCCATCTCTCCGCGCTTCTGGACTAAATGGAAATACCTGACACTGCCTGTGGTT
>CAYTDR010000761.1:0-643 GCA_964436185.1 uncultured Candidatus Obscuribacterales bacterium
CTGATGGTCTGGTCAATTTGATTGTCCGAGGGGAGATTTATACTTCCTGAGAGACATTCGAACAGTGCGGTCACATCCTTCTCTTATGACCTACTGCGCACCCAACCCAGGCGAAAAAGGAGTACAATCTAAGTTCTCGGAATCCTGGAATCTCATCGGCTGGCTGCAGAACTGTTCCGCGGAACTTTGAGCATGGAAAGAGGAAAGATTGAGCAATGTAGCTGGGAATCAGATTACCAGTATCGAAAACTTAGAACTGGTATCAGAGAGCGGACCTGTGGTGGCGGTCACAATTGCGCTTGACTGCAATGACCTGTCTGGTGCGGAGCCTTTTGTTGCGGAAGTCGTTGATGCAGTCCTCGAGCACCCATTTGCACCTGATACCAGTGCACTTCTCATCACGCTAACCGGTACCCTGAAACCCGACGAGTTCGCTCTTTTCTGGAACCTTCACGTTGAGGAAAACGAGAATCTTTTCCAGTTCATGTTGAAAATGAGAACTGCCGAAGTGGCGTGGATGGAATTTGACGACCATGCTTCCGTATCTCTTCTTCCAGTGCAATGCGATCCATGGGCGAAACGCCACTAAAGCGGAAAGAGTAAACTTTTCAGATATGAGAACTGCCGACGCCGGCATGAACTC
>CAYTDR010000761.1:653-4432 GCA_964436185.1 uncultured Candidatus Obscuribacterales bacterium
GGCTCAATGCCGGCTCTCGCCTGCATGGCGGCCAGAGGGCTTGAGACGTTGACGAATTGTTGCACCGGAATTGGTGTCGTTGAGTTTGTCAGTTGGCAATCTGATGAGCAATCAAAATCCAGGTACTTTGACCAATAATGCCTTGTCGGTTGAGGTCCGACAGTGTTCTCACCCAGGAGAACTGGTGCGGCCAATAACATGTATGGCTCGATACCGTAGAACTGTTCGAGCTCCAGTCCGACCAGCCAGACCGTGACATTGCGCTTCAAAAGCCCCTCGATTAGCCGTTCTTCTGTGCCTAGCGGATCCATCGCTGGTGCATCGATGTCGCTGAGCGCAATGGCGATTGCAAAAAGGTATTCCACTGCATCTGGTGTCAGGTACCTGAACGTACCCTGTCGAGTTTTAGTCTTGAGAATCAGTCGTGGAGGAAAGACGTCGTTGACGGGCCTCATTTGAACGAAAATCGGCTCCAGCTTTTCCGAAAGTTCAGAACCAGTAATCTGCGCACCATTGCCGTCGCTGACATCGACTAAGACTGAGGGTCCTATGTATGGTTCCAGGGGGTTTGCGCGATGGATTTCCCTGTATTGTCAAGTGAAACTGAGTGGACCCGGGCGACTGTTTAACCAGACCTCGGATGCGACGTCATGATGACCAATAAATGACGGTGCTCCAGGGGCGGCAAGACATAGGCCGATCGGGTAGCAAAATGGATCAGGGTATTCACCAGATTTTGCCAAGTGATACTACCGGTCAAAACAGGAGCCTTAGTCTCTATATTCAGATATGGTTGTCAGAAAGATTGATAAACGCATGAATGATAACAACCACAATCAGCCCACCCTTTCCGACCCATTCTCCTCAGAGAACGATTGGCTTCAGGATATGGGAGAACTACCGCAGCCGGTGGTGCAGAGAACCAACTGGAAAGACAGTTCAATTGGCAAGCTCTCGATGCTCTGCGGAGGAAGTGTGGTTTTCGGTCTCCTTGGAGGAGCCTTCGCCGCGCAACTGTTGGCCGCCGGCGATATGATCGCTGCCTGGATGACCCAGATGGTTTTTCAGCCTTGCTGTTGCCATGCAGCTAATTACCTTTATCTGAAAGGCTGGTGGGAGATGGGAGCCAGCTCTCTGATACTGATTGCAGTTTTCTTGTCATATGCTCACGGATTTCTCGGGCGTATATTCTTGCCCGGCAGAGCATCGGGGCTCGCATGGATCGCTGTTGTTTCCATGTTCGCAGCCTTTTCTTTCCAATCAGGGATCTGGCAGACCACGGCTCCCATCATTAACAACGTCCTGGTTGTTTCGGCGGTTGTCGTTTTGAATGCACTAGCGTTCTGTATGGGTGACAGGGTGTCGGCGTCCCTTTCTGTGACAACCGATCCGCTAAAACTCTACCAGGCTTCTGTGGTCGGTTTGCTGCCTGCGGTGGTTCTTCTAAGCCCAGCAGCTAGTATCAGTCTCTTCCTGACTCTTGCAACGTGCCTGTCCGTGCCCCTACTCACTGGTTACATGGTGTCGTCGAAACTCAGTCCATCAACCAAGCGATCAGCGGCGCTCTTTTCCATCACCTCTATTACACCACTGATGGCAAGCAAGCTTGCCTTGATTGGAATGTTGGCAGTCTCGACTCTTTCGAGTTCAGGAGAAACTGGCTTGGGCTTGATGGGAAACGTTTTCACTAGCAGCTTCACCTGGGCAATCATCCTGATCGCCATGGTAGCCTCACCAGCTGCGGTAGTGGGTGGTTTGCTCGGGTTTGCGGCAACTCCTGCCAGGCGCGCTATCGGTATTGCCAATCCGGAGGAGGACGACTTTGCTGCCTCCCGAGTTGCCAAACTGCGTGGTTAGAGAGACATTGCCCATCAGAGAAGCGTAAGCGGTGGTAACGATATCGGGTAGTTCCGGGCGAACGCGAACTCTTCTGTAATATGATCTCTAGTTGGTTAGCTGGCGCCTGACGCGAGGCGAACCTCGACCGTTTGCCGGCCTGCAAGGAGGTCCAACAGTGACTGAGAAGAGACTACAGGGAACTAGAGTTGCGCTTGTCATTGCCCCCGAGCAATTTCGCGACGAAGAGCTGTTTACACCCAAAGAAAAGCTCGAGGAAGTAGGCGTGTCAACGGAGATAGCATCTTCCGTGTTGGACCATGCCACCGGAATGCTGGGTGGAACCGCGGCGCCGGATAAATTGATCAAGGATTTGAAAGCTCAGGAGCTTGATGGTGTAATCGTTGTCGGCGGGATGGGGTCGCCGCAACATCTCTGGAACAACCAAGAGTTGCTCGATCTGGTCAAAGAGTTGCACGCCTCCGGCAAAGTTGTTGCAGCTATTTGCCTGTCCGGTGCAGTTCTGGCCAATGCTGGCGTTCTCTCCGGAAAACGAGCGACGGTGTGGCCAATGCCTGAATCGCTGGAAGCACTGGAGAAGGGCAAGGCTATCTATGTGGAAGAGCCTGTTGTTCAGGATGGTAAGGTGATCACCGCAGACGGTCCTGAAGCCGCACCCGAATTTGCTCGCCTGATCATTGCGGAGTTGAGCAAGGTGAAGGTCTAGGCGATTCGCCTGCAGTCAGTGTTGTTACAAGAGTGTGTTGTGAGAGCGACCTTTGGTGCTCTGCTCACGAATCAGACAGTCGGACGATGAGGAAAATGATTAGAGACAAGCTACGAGGCATTGTTGAGAAGGCTTTTCAGGACGCTGCGGCGTCCGGCAAATTGGGACCGTTGACAGATCAATGTCCGGAGCCGATTATCATCGAAACTCCCAAACTGCTAGAGCATGGAGATCTTGCTTGTGGACTTGCTCTCAAGCTGGCTCGCCATGCGCGATCATCGCCTCTCAACATCGCCAATGTACTGGCTGAATACATCAAAGCTACGCCGGAAGCGCAAGACGGATGTTTGAGCAGTACAGAAGTGGCTGCCCCTGGTTTTATCAATTTTAGATTGGGAAAGACCTGGCTCTGTGAGGCGCTTACGACGATTCTCAAAGAGAAGGAAAATTACGGTCGTGATTCTATTGGCGATGGTAAAAGAGTATTGGTCGAATACGTATCGGCCAACCCGACTGGTGCCTTGCATATCGGACACGGGCGGAACGCTGTTCTAGGCAGCAGTCTCTCCAATCTCCTCCGTTTTGCCGGTTATGACGTGGCTGAAGAGTTCTATGTAAATGATACCGGTGCTCAGATTGAGCAGCTCGGGGCCTGTGCTCGGGCATGCTACCAAAGGAAGCTAGGCATTGACGTGCAATATCCGGAAGGTGGCTATCCGGAGGAATACATCGAACCTTACCTGGAGCAAGTGATTGCCAAACACGGTCAAGAGTTTCTTTCACTGCCGGCTGAAGAAGCGCAAAATGTGATCGGCGCAATTACGAAGGAGATCATTCGCCAGGAGCAGGAGACGCTGCTCGAGAAACTGGGAGTGAAGTTCGAGCGCTGGTTCTCGGAAGAGTCGCTGCACAAATCCAGTAGCGTCGAGGAGACTCTCGCTAAATTGAAGGAGTCGAGCTTCGCCTATGAAGCAGAAGGTGCTGTCTGGCTCAAAGCAAAAGAGCTGGGCGATGAGCGAGACAGAGTGCTGAAAAAGTCGACTGGCAACTTCACGTACCTGGCTTGTGATGCTGCCTATCACACAAACAAGTATGAACGTGGCTACGATCTGATGATCAACATCTGGGGCGCGGACCACCATGGTCAGGTACCCGGTTTGAAGGCGGTCGTGAAGGCACTTGGCCATGACTCCGATAAACTGGAAGTTGTACTCAC
>CAYTDR010000762.1:0-2417 GCA_964436185.1 uncultured Candidatus Obscuribacterales bacterium
GTAATTGAACTGGCCAAGTAAATGCATCAAGCGAGGAATGAAGAAGCCCACGTTTGCAGCACAAACGATCACTTTGGCTCTTGAATTGAATGTCATCGCTACCTTCAACTGCTCGAGAAAACGTTCCGGCGATCTGGCTTGCTCGATGACATCAAGCAAGAGAACGCAGTCATGCTTGTCTAAACGTATCGGCAAGTTGACGTCTCTGTCAGGGTCATGCTGCAGGAATTCGAGCGGCGTAGTGGCAGGCAATTGAGGAGTCTGCCTGTCCAAAACGGTTATTTGACAGTTCTTTTCATTGAGTCTGGGAATCAGGTCGCAAGCGGAATCGCCACCAAACACGAGGACTTTGGAGTCATCGTCGACCAGCTCCAACGCCTTGGTCTGGGAGCTCTCGAAATCGAGTTTCGGACGGTGGCTCCATGGATCGCTGTCAGCGGGTTGCACGTCGAAGTTGCGGCGATACATGAGGCAGTATGACTGAAGCCTCGCTGTCGTAGTCGCCTTTGCCACATCGAGCGCATACTTCATTCCATCAACATGGCAAACCTCGTCGCCATAGAAAGTAGGAATGGGCAGCTCTTTGATGCGCAGTCCGGCAAGAATAAATTGAATGATGATCTCAGTGTCGAAATGGAAATCTTCGGTATTGAGGTGAAACGGGACCTGGTCCAGCGCTTTGGTGCTGTAGATTCTGTATCCTGTGTGAAATTCACTCAAGCTCGAACCCAATACCTGGTTCTGGAAAAACGTCAGAATTCGGTTGCCGACATATTTGTAGAGCGGCATTCCGCCCTTCAAAGCACCCGTCAATGTCATCATGCGCGAACCAAAAACAGCATCCGCTTTGCCTTCGACCAGCGGCCGCAACAAGGCTGGGAGCGCTTCCGGTGCGTACTGTCCATCACCATGCACCAATGCAACAAAATCGAAGCCGTGTTCGATGGCGAAGTGATAGCCAATCTTCTGATTGCCACCATATCGCTGATTGACCGGATTGCGCAGAACAGTCACTTTGTAGGGAGTGATGCCGTTAGTTCTGGCTTCCTCAGCTCGCTGGAAAGTAGAATCCCTGGAGGCATCGTCGATGATGAGAATCTCGGTGTCATATTCCGTCAGCGAATCAGGAATTCGCTGGAGAACTTTCTCGATTGTTTTCTCGGCATTGTAGGCGACGATGAATATCAGTACTCGCGGCTTGGCGCTGGTCATAACCTTTTACCTGTTAGGAGTCGAGTAAGAATCTAGCAATATGCCGAATAGCGATCAAGGCGACTCCTCTTAGCTTCTCTGCTAGGGCAGTAGAGTCGGTCGTCAATGAGACGATTTTCATCGTATTTTGGCTCTGTGAGCGAATCTTGAGACGGATCTCATCTACTCCTACCGACTCTGCCACGATTGTCAGCCAATGGCAGTCAACTTCCACGACCAATAAAAATGCAACTCGAGTCGAACGAGTGGTAACTAACATCTCAAAAGATGGTCGTCGCAACATGCATAGCAAAATAGTGCGCGGTACTAAACTTAGCATCAGAGTGGTATCATCGGCGAGAGCCTGACAACTCTCTGCGTGGTATCACCTTCGGATTCAGCGCCGCTTAGAGCGATTTTTTCTCTTCACCGGCCGCTGATAGGTGGCTCGATTCCACCGGTACGATCACTCGCATACCGGTACTTTCGGCTCTGGCTCCTTTCAATGGCAGTTGTTTCTGATCGAGCGAGGTAACAATCAGCCCGATCTGCTTCGCCTGAGTGAGCTGCTTAGCCGGCAAATCGATCTTCTGCCTCCAGACATCTCCCTCTTTCGAATATTCTTCACGCGGAGACATCTTAATCAGTTTCTCGTAGAGCTTGTTTTGGTTGTCGTTCAAAAGTTGCACGCAGATGAACTGCGTTACCGAAAGCGGCTTCTCTGCCTTCCAGACGAGGGACAGCTTGCCATCCTTAGGCTCGACCATCATCCAACTGCAGGACAGGCTGTCTCCAGCAATAAACGGATCGCCGTCCAACAGATTCGAGCCCTGCAGGTGACGAACATCCTCGCCCGTCATCCGCTCGAGAGCGGGATGCCATGCCAACAGCAGACAACCAAGTGCCGCAATTTCGAAGGTCAGCAAGGCACGTTTCTTTGTAGGCTTCTTGAACAACGAACCGACAAGTTTGCCTAAGAACAATACACTCGCCGGACCTTTGTGGTGCGGAGAGTCAGTTGCTGATGTTTGCGCTCCGGCAGATTTAGACAGCTCGGCAACCTCATTTGCTTTGACTCCCTTACTGAGCACCTCTCCATGCAATAATCCATTCACCTCTTTTACGAAAGCACGACGCGCAGGGGTCTCGATCAATCTGTACAGCAGATGCGATATCAGCAGCAGTATCAGGCACGAGCTCCCGTCCCTCAGCCCTCGGCCGCGCCT
>CAYTDR010000762.1:2427-4425 GCA_964436185.1 uncultured Candidatus Obscuribacterales bacterium
AACGAAACGAGTCCCCGATGTTGAGACAGGTACAGTCCATGATAGACCAGGAGAGGATGGTGGCAGAGGTAGACCGCATAGCTAATCTCACCAAGCAGCACCAGTTGCGGTATCGAAAGCAAACGAGAGAGCAGACCTTTCTGCATTGCCATGACAAAGATCAGCAAGCTGAATCCGATCAGGGGGACTCCCGAGTAGCTAAGCCAGAAACCGCCGGCCGAGCCGAGCGGCATCACTGCAGTCACCGCTGCCGAGATTGACTCCGTATTCGCGATTAAGTAGACGACAAACAAAATCGCTGAAAGTTCCAGGAAAGTTGCGGGCACAACCGCCAATTTAGGACAATAACGGCGGAAGATTATAGCCGTCGTCATGCCACAGACAAACTCGAACAGACGAGGGAGGGGGTTGATGTAGAGCAACCCCCGCACGCTCAATCCCTCGGTGGTGTACACCGGCAGTTGAAGAATGTTTGTCGTTACGATGAACAGAACTGTAATCGCAGCAGTCAGAACAATCGGGAGCAATGGAGAGCGACGCGAAAGAACAAGCAGGACTGGAAAACTCAGGTAGAAGAAAAACTCCGTCGAGATGGTCCAAGAGGGCGCGTTGTACGAAAAGAAGAACTGGAACAATGGAATCCAGGCATGCACCATTGTCAAATTGGCGATTAGCACCAAAAGCTTCGGTGCCGCTCCTGGGAAAGTGAGAAGCGCACCCGGCATGATAAGAACTCGCAGGATGAAAACCGAGACATGGAGCGGCCAGATGCGGGCTATGCGCTTGCAAAGAAACTCGATTGTGTCATTCATCGAGTCCAGGCGAGGATAAACAAAAGTCAGGATGAACCCTGACAGAACGAAAAAAAACGTAATACCTTGCGACCAGATAATGTTCGTAGGCAAGTCATCGAGGAGAGCAAAACTCCCCTGGGCATGCTCGATTACAATCAGTGCAGCAGCAAAAAAGCGAAGAGTTGTGAGAGCATCAATTCTGCTAGTGCCTGTTTTCTCCGATGTTGAGAGCATGTAATAATGAGATCCCACGCGGAAAAGCAGCCACTAAGTATCCACTTGCCAGCCACGAAAGGTATTACCGCAATCTTAGATTTGGCATAAGGAAAACTGTCTCAGTAACATTAAATCTAATCAAAAGTAGCAACAAAGTCATCAAATAGGGTTTTTATGAAGGAAGCGGGAATAACATTAATAAGTCAAAATTGACACTCGTACGACTATTGGAGTCTTATTGATCCCATTATTATGAGCGACAATGCATCTCAGGATTTAGGGCAAAACGCGAGTAGCGACAGCTCGAGAAAATTATCTGCTGCCGGACGCAAGGACAACGGCGCGGAGAGTCGCGTCGCATCGAACAAAAACCCGAATCAAGCGAAGCCATCACCACCCCCGCCTCCTCCTCCGCCTCCTCCAAGATCGTCACAAAAATCGGCACAGGCAAAATCCGCACCACCGAAATCAGCACCAAGAATTTCCGGTAACAGACCCGCATACAGCGGAGCAATGAGCGCTGGTGGAGCAGACAAAGATCAGCGCAACTCTGGCCCGAACAATGAGGCCAGCGAAACTATTAAAGACCATATCGATATTTTGCTAGGGCGAATCGAGTCGGAAAAAGCACCAACTACGGGACAAGAAAGCTCCCCTTACAGTTATTACGATCCAGCAAGTTTCGAGTACGATTACTCAGCACCTGGACCAACCGAAGCACCGAATAAGACCCCAGAAAAGCAGTCGGATAACGGCTCTAACAAATCACCTAAGGCTGCTGCAGATTACAGCGCTGATGATTTAGCTTCGCTTTCTTCTAGTCGACGGCCTGGTTTCGAAGTATCTTCCAGTCTTCGTTCATACACGCCGCCGACACCATCTACAACCTCCAGCAACTTGAAAGCTGCGCTCTCTCAGGTGACCAATCCGAAATCACCAGCAGCAATCTTTCTTGACAAACGCAGTCACTTTATATTGCCTGTCTGCC
>CAYTDR010000763.1:0-4424 GCA_964436185.1 uncultured Candidatus Obscuribacterales bacterium
TTTTCTAACTAAAGCTTGATACTTTAACTCAATTTCTTTTGCTTCAAAATTTTTATTTAATAAGCGCAATGTAAAAGGACATGATATAAAATACCCAGCGATTATCTCAATTTTATTTTTATCCAAATCAGTTAAACAGTCAAAAAATAATTGAACCCAAGAATTCCTTAAAGGCGTTTCAGATAATACTATAAAACGTAGGGAATATAAAATAGTCGTCCTGGACGCCTGATGGTTCCATCAATCCTTTCGGGCGGTCAGGCTGAGGATCTTGAGTGAGCTTGTGGTATAGAATGTTGTCCTTAGCACGCACCTTCAAAATGAGCAAGATTCTTATAATCGAGGACGACCTGGCTCTGGTAGAAGCTGTCCGCGACTGGTTGAAAGCTGACAAATATGCCGTAGACGCCGTTCATGATGGTGTCTCGGGATGGCAGATGCTCAAATCATTCACTTATGAGGCGATTATTCTTGATTGGGAACTGCCTGGAAAGAGCGGCATGGATATTCTGCATAGCTACCGCAAAGCGGGTGGAACGACTCCGGTTCTGATGCTGACTGGGAAGAACTCGATTGATGAAAAGGAGGCAGGCCTCTATGGAGGGGCAGATGATTACCTGACCAAGCCGTTTCATCCGCGAGAGCTCTTGGCACGATTACGCACGATAATGCGCAGGCCAGCACAAATGCGGTCAGATCTCCTCAGCTCAGGATCTGTTTCACTGGATGTAACCAACCATCAGGCGTTCAAGGATGGAGTGGAAATCTTATTGGCGCCGCTGGAGTTTCGGCTATTGGCTCTGTTTATGAACTATCCCAGGGAAGTATTTTCGATTGAGGCAATTATCGACAGAGTCTGGGAATCGGAGGAGCCGCCGTCTTTCGACTCTATCTACAGTTGCATCAGGCGAGTTCGCAGCAAGTTTGATAGGAAAGGTAGACCCTCCATTATTCGCACCGTACATGGTGTCGGTTACGGATTGGGAAAAGACGAATGTTCAGTCTAAAGACGGCACCGCTCTGGACAAAAGGATTGGTACTGGTGTCAGTCCCTCTGGTCATTGGAACGATCTCTACATTGTGCCTGATCGTGCTTTTCGATCAAGAAATTTCTGAAGTGCGAAAGCAGGAGGCTCTGAGCGCAGTGTACCGGGTCAGCGATCTTTTTATGAACGCGGTAGGTGACTGTGGAGCGTATGCAGTAACTCATGACGAGTCCTTCAAGGAGAGGTATGCGTCTGCTCAAAAGCAGCGCAAATCGGCTTTATCATTACCCCGGCGAGTATTTAAAGAACCCGCAGCAAAAGAGAAATTGGATCGTTTGCAGGTGTTTCTTGATCGAGCTTATTCGAACCTGGATATCGTGATGACCGCTCATGATTCGCTGGATCGTGTTCGGGCGCTCAAAATCAAGGAGCTCACCGATGACTTCGCCGATTCCCGCAATGCTTACGACAGAGAGGCGAAATGGTTCAAAACACACTACAAGACAGATACTCAGGCCGAGGCACAGCGAAAGCATATAAGAGACATGCTTTTTATGTCCATATTTATCAATTTTGTCGTTGCACTGGTGCTGGCGAAGTTCTTTGCAGTGAGCATACATGATCGAATTAGTCGGGTGGAGCTCAACACGACAAGGTATGCCAACGGTGAGCCGCTTTCAGCGCCTATTTCCGGCAACGACGAAATTGCCTCGCTGGATCAACAGTTTCGATTGATGGTGCAGAAACTGAACGAGTCAGAGGAGCTGCGTCGGCATTTTGTCGCCATGATCGGACACGACATCAGGACACCGTTGACGTCGTTGGTTCTGGTGTTGTCCTCGATAGAGGAAGGACAGTTTGGATTACTGGAGGAAGCTGGCACCAAACGGCTTGAATTGGCAATGGTTCAGCTCCAAAGACTGATTCGCCTGCTCAACGACTTGTTGGCAATGGAGCGCATGCACTCGGGTAAGTTTCAGCTGGAGTTGGGCGAGGTCGACCTTTTGGATTGTATCAATGATGCTATCGATGGATTGAAAGAGCTTGCTCGAAAAGAAGCGAAAAACATCTCCTTCAATCCGACGCTTCCCTGCACTGTTTACGCAGACGGGCAACGCGTGACCCAGGTGATGTTTAACTTGATTGCCAATGCTTTGAAGTTCTCTCCTCCAGAGTCCACCGTAATGGTGGAGATTGAGCCAACGGAGAATTGTTTTGTTACTGTGAAGGTGATCGACACCGGCAGGGGGGTACCGGAAGAGGCATTATCCAGGATATTCGACAAGTTCGAGCAAACTCAAGAGTCTGATGCCAGGGAAGGTTCGGGTCTCGGGCTTGCCATTTGCAAACAGATTGTCGAGCAACATGGTGGCAAAATTGGTGCGGAGAATCATGCACATGGAGCTATCTTCTGGTTCAGCCTTCCCACAGCGGAAAACGTCTCGAAGCGGCAGCACGACAGTTTGGTAAGCATTACTGAGGCGTAGGATTGTACGGCTTCTTTGACTACAGCTGCAGAACCACTGTCTCCGCTGTCCTCGCGGTAATACTCTGTGCTACTGTTTGTGCCAGTGAAGAGCGGCAGAGCAGCGAAGTTGCTATGAAGGACACGCCTGCGGAGAAAGGCTCACCGACGGACGATCGCAGAGTCGCGTGGTTGAAACTGATGACTGAATCAAAAAGTGCTGCCAGGGATAGTCAAAGTGTGGTGTGCATAGAACTAGCAAAGGCAGCGCTAAAAGAGTGTGATGGTCTGGATCAAACTGACCCGAGGCGCAGTGCTACGTTGCTTCATCTTGCTACTTCATACTCGAATTTGAAGATGTGGGATCTATGCGAGAAAGCTGCCCAACAGTATCTCGAATCCATAGTGCATTTGGGAAAGCGTTACGGAGGCAGGGCTAGGGGATTGCGATTGATCGGTACCGCCCGGTTGATGCAAGAAAGACCTGAAGACGCAATGCAACCATTTGAAGAGGCGATGTCGATAGAAGAGGAGTCAGGAAGGCAACATCTGATGGCCAGGCACCAACTGAGTGCGTTGCTGGCAAACTGTTATATCTCAAGTAAAGTCCGACGATATAGTCAAGGAGCAGTTCTGGCTGAGGAACAGTATCGACTGATGCTGAAGTTGCTCGACATCAATTCTCGCGCATTCTCAAAAGCAGATCAGTTCGGTCATCGCAATCAGTATGTGTATGCGTTGGCAATTGTCGGGCGATTCGACGACTCTGAAAGAGCGGCCACTCTTCAGCCGCAGTGTCTGGATACGCTGATTAACGGTTGTGGAGTTGCCTTATCGCGGACCTTCCCAGGTACGGTTCTGTGGAATGGTGCATTGCGATGTGCCCGGAAATGGCAGGGGAAAGTGTCAGCCGAATCATGGCAGCGGGTGCAGCGAGAGTTGGATAAACAACCAGTAGCTTCGCAACATTGAGAGCGTTTCTGAATTCTGGTTTGCTCCGTCAAACTTTCGTTAGATTCTCACGCGATAGTGTGGCATCCAAAACGAGGGACTAAGGATGCTACAAGACACATATAACTGCTATTCATCAACACTTTCACAAGAGCTGGAAGAAAATCACTTCTCGTCGGCTGCATCAAACGACCAGCTGAATCTTGTCTCTCTAAGCAATGAAAGAGTAAGAGATGGCATTGGGAGTGAGAAGACTGCCGCAACAGCGACTGAGCATGACGACGGTTACCGCTTACCAGCTCTCACACTCGAAGATGGCGATGCGGATTCAGAGTCAGATGAATCTGGGAGAACCAGACTGCAGCGAGATGATCGAACAGCCACACGCGTCATCGATCCGGGGCAGTCGAACAACGATGGGAACCGCCCCAGCGAGCCTCCAGAGCAGTACAGCAAATATTTTAAGAGGAGAGCAATCGATCCGCGAGATGATCGAACAGCCACACGCATCATCGATCCGGGGCAGTTGAGCAACGATGGGAGCCGCCCCAGCGAGCCTCGAGAGCCGTACATCGGTCCGTACCACAAGTATTCTAAACCTGGACGAACCATAACCGAGCGCGACGATCGAACAGGTATGCGAGAGACGGAGGTTCCGCCACTGAGGCAGACCGGCGAAGGGAGAAAGAACGAGCTGGCCAATCAGATGGCGCGAGAAATGACTCCTCGTCGCAATGAGAGACTCCAATCGGCAAACCGAGAGGATAGAACCGGTGTGCGAGAGACGGAGGTTCCGCCACTGAGACAGACCGGCGAAGGGAGAAAGAATGAGCTGGCCAATCAGATGGCGCGAGAAATGACTCCTCGTCGCAATGAGAGACTCCAATCGGCAAACCGAGAGGATAGAACCGGTGTGCGAGAGACGGAGGTTCCGCCACTGAGACAGACCGGCGAAGGGAGAAAGAATGAGCTGGCCAATCAGATGGCGCGAGAAATGACTCCTCGTCGCAATGAGAGACTCC
>CAYTDR010000764.1:0-4422 GCA_964436185.1 uncultured Candidatus Obscuribacterales bacterium
GCTTTACGACTTAAATTAAGTTGCATTGTAACGATTTTCTGCCTCGACAACGGGTGTCTCCTCGTTGTGACATATCGTATTGATATCTAGGTTCGCCGTTTTGATAATGAGGATGGGCATCCTTCTAAATGGACGAAGAGAACAAACAAAAGAAGGCGAAACGCACTGCTGTTGGTGATGAGAAGAACAGGAGTCCGAAATCGCCGCGATCAAAAACGGCCAAAAAAGCGACGGACAAGCCTGGCAAAAAAAGCCGAGTAAAAACTGCCACCAAGTCGACTGAAGACAAGAAAAAGTCTGCTTCGGCAACGAAGAAAAAGACAGAATCAAAAGCTAAGACTAAGACAAGCACAAAGTCTAAAGTAGAATCGAAAGCGAAGGCCAAGATACAGCCGAAGGCAGAATCGAGGACTAAGGCACTTGCAAAGCTAACGGCAAAAACTAAGCCTAAGACAAATGCAGCTCTGAAGCAAAAGGCAAAAGCAAATGCTAGCCGGAAGCCGAAGACGAAAGCGAAGCCTAAGGTAAATGCGAAGCAAGAGCCAAGCGCAAAAGTGAAGACTAAGGCAAATGCGAAGCTGAAGCCAAGCGCGAAAGCAAAGACTGAGGCAACTGCGAAGCTCAAGCCGAGCGCGAAATCAAAGACTAAGGCAAATGCGAAGCTCAAACCGAGCGCGAAATCAAAGCCTGCGGCAGATGCGAAGCTCAAACCGAACGCGAAATCAAAGCCTGAGGCAAATGCGAAGCTGAAGCCAAGCGCGAAAGCAAAACCTAAGACAAATGCGAAGCCCAAGGCGAAGAGAGAAACAAGGACCAAGGCACTTGCAAAGCTAACAGCAAAAGCGAAGCCTAAAGAAAAGGCGAAGTCTAAATTACCGAAAGCAAAAAACAAGGCAAAGGCAAAAAACAAAAACCAGCAAAAACTCTCGAGCACTCTTGCTCAGAAGAGAAAAGAGTCCATAGCCGAAGTCGCGTACGGATCTAGCCCAACTGCCGTGCCGCCGCATCATCTGATGACGATGAGTTTTGTTAATCACTCGCATGAAGTGGCGCTTTTCGCGTACGCCGCCATGAAAGACGCCGTAAACATTCTCAAGAAGGACAAAGGACGCAAGAATGTCCATGACATTCGGGTATCGTTCCGCCGCTGGTTCAGTATTTGGAATGTGCTTCAAGACAGTTGGGACTCGAAAGATTTCAAAGAAAGCATCGGCGACGATCTGCGTCGCGCCTACAAAGCATTGGGCGGTGTAAGGGATTGGGACGTAGTAGTCAAGCTCGCCAATCAAGCGATGGTCCCTCAGATCATCATCGACAAAATGGAAAAGCGGCGCGACCGGGCCCGCGATCGTTCCTTCAAAGTCTTGAAGAACCTGAAACTGGGCAAGCTTATCGGACGACTGGAAAAGTATCTCAAGCGGCAATATGAGTCGCTTTCAGAGGAACTGGCCGCCAGCACGGAGCCGGCAAAATCGGCATACAAACAACTGGAAGAGTTTCTGGAGCACAGAGAGATTGCGACCCGAGAGCTGCTCTCTAGTGCCAAAACACTGAAAGAGCTTCACCAGGTGCGGCTCAGTATCAAAGCCTGGCGATATCTGCTGGCAGAGTTTTTCGGATTATCAAGCGTGGAGCTGGTTCGCGCGCAGCAGCTTCTGGGACAACTCAACGATATTGACCGACTGAAAGAGTTTTTGCTCGATCATAATAAAGACGGTGTGGAAGAACCGATTGAAAACCTGATGGCGGAGAGCGAGAAGCTGCTCGAAGGCTGGAGTGAATTGAAACTGCTCCTACCGTTCGGGCTTAGGCCATATATCTGCCGCATGAAAGATGGCTCAGAGGGCGAGGAAGAGTCGCATTCCGCCGAGGGTGTCTCTGAAAACTCGTAGCGATGAGGCTGGATAAAGTGGCGAATCGTAGCCCGTTGCCCGCTTCGGTTCGTATTGAGCGAATGATCATTTTTTCGAAACCGGATGATGACATCGTCATCTCAAAAGAAAATTGATAAGTTATCTTGAATGTCGCTTACAGACGCATGTTGGCCTCATACAATGAGTGAATTGGATCGAATTTATCGCTTGGCATCCACTGCCAGTCCGACACGCCTCCCGGGGTCTTGGTTTTATGCCCAAACGCAAAAGAGTAACGATTTTAGGTTCCGGCGCCGCTGGTCTGACCGCGGCAATTTACGCGGCACGAAGCAATCTAGCACCGCTTGTCATTCAAGGCTTACAAGCCGGCGGTCAGTTGACCATTACCACCGATGTTGAAAACTATCCTGGTTTTCCGGATGGAATTCTCGGTCCGGACTTGATGACCAAGATGCATGCTCAGGCAGAGCGTTTCGGCACTGAGTTCATCTATGACAATGCTGAATCAGTTGATCTTTCCCAAAGACCTTTTGTAATCAAGACGAGCGAACAAGAAATACATACAGAGACGCTGATTATCACCACCGGCGCCACAGCCAAGCTTCTTGGCCTGGAATCGGAAAGCAAGCTCATGGGTCATGGAGTTTCCGCTTGCGCAACCTGCGACGGTTTCTTCTTTCGAGGCAGAAAAGTGTTTGTCGTGGGCGGCGGAGATACAGCTTTGGAAGAAGCTGGTTTCCTCACCAGATTCGCGACTTCTGTCACGTTGGTCCATAGACGCGACTCATTCCGCGCCTCCGCCATCATGGTGGATCGCGCCAAGCGCAACGAGAAAATCAGCTTCATTCTCGATAGTGTCGTAGAAGACATCGGCGACGTTGCAGCCGGCGAAGTTACCTGGATCAAGTTGAAGAACCTGAAGACTGGTGAAGTCTCGCAGCATGACACCGACGGAGTCTTCATCGCCATCGGTCACCAACCGAGCACCGACCTCTTCACCGGACAATTGCCGCTATCCGACAGCGGATACATTATCACCGAGGGTGAGAGCGTACGGACAAGGATTCCTGGAGTATTTGCAGCTGGCGACGTGATGGACAGCATCTATCGACAAGCGGTCACTGCCGCCGGAACCGGATGCCGGGCGGCGCTGGAAGCCCAATGGCTTCTGGAAAGGGAAGACGCCGAGCGCGAAGCAGCAGGTAACAGCAGCAACGGCTCAGCCGCCAAAATCGCTAGAGAACCAGTCGGCAAACAGCAAGGATAAACTCTTTGGAGCGAACCGCCAGCGCTGACTATTTACTCGAGTTGGCTGCCACGCATGCCTGTTTTGCGCATCCAATGTTCGAGCAGCTACGCAGCCAAGTTCCCACTGCACATCAGGCGGTAAGCCTTTTGCAGAACTACGATGCACACGCAGCTCTTTTGCGACGTCTGCTTTTGTTTGCTGCCCAAGCCATGCCGGAGCCGGCTGTCGGTTTCATTTTGGAAAACGTGCGCAACGAGTACGGCAACGGCTCGTACGATAAGTGCCATGAGGGACAGTTGCGAGATCTCATGGAGCTCGTCGCTGACAAAAGCAAGATCGAGATGCCGCAGCCTCGAGTGGCTGCCGGTGTACGAGAGTATCTCAAAGAAGTGGTGCGGTTTTATATGCCGGGTCGCCACGGCGCCCCCGAAGGCTTTTATCGACCAGCTATTATTGCCGGCGCGATCACGGCGACCGAGCTTATGGCTCTCGAGGAGTTTCGCGCGATGCAAGTGGCGTTCAGACATTTCGGCGTATCCGAACATCGATGGTTCGATCATGTAACGGTGGAATGCGAGCATGGAGACGAATCTCTAGCACTTGCCGACTTCTTCATCACTAATCGTGATTGCCGAGACGCAGTTGAATACGGCTTTCTCGGCACCCTGGACTGCAACGTCTCGCTTTATAGCGGTCTACTAGAAGCGGTATCTGAACGAGATTTCAGTCTTCTGGCTTGAACTGGCTGCGGCTATGTGAAATCATCCTGACATTCGCCGGCAGTGCCAATCAAAGCTGATTCCAGCCAGGTTTTTCTGCCACAAGAGCCATCTTGAAAACGCATTCGGTACGCCGGATTGAATGGAATTCGAGAACGAACAGACATGAGACTAATGTTGCCAGGAACTCAATCGAGAGTGAGCAGAAAGTGATCGACAACGAGAGACTGAATCTCGATGGCACTCATGTCGCCATGGTGGTGAGGAAGTTTTCACCGTCCGGCGGTTTGGAGCTATATACCTACAAACTTGTCGAGGGCCTGCTGGCGCGAAAAGTGCACATCACGATCATTTGCGAGGAAGACCAAACCGATCTGCAGCACGCACTTCTCTCAGTTAGAAAAGTGCAGTCACCTTTACGAAAACTCTCAAAGGCTGCTCACTCAGCTCATTTTCGGCAAGCAGCCACTGATGCCTTGAGCAGCCTGAACGAAGTGGATCTTGTGCATTCTCAGCATGTGCCGATGGATGAACCGGATGTGGTGACATTTCACAATCACTCGGTCTACAGGCTTTCTCG
>CAYTDR010000765.1:0-4422 GCA_964436185.1 uncultured Candidatus Obscuribacterales bacterium
TATTCCCCAGAACTTTCAGTGCGGAGTGCTGAACAATCACCTCTTGATCCTTGGAGAGGGCGATAAGCAGCTCGACCGGACAACTCTCGTTCTTAGTCAATCCCAATCGAACCGCGGTGCTGGAATCCACAGATAACTGCCAGAGCAGATCGACCGGCGATTTCATGTTGCTGGCCACCGCACATCGTACTTCTGCCGCAGGATGCTTGGACAACTCCTCCAAACGTTGGCTTGGAGTGTTCCACTTTCGGGCAATCATCTGCAGAAACTCGATCGCATCTTTCGTTTCGGTAGAGGAAATCGGCGGACCACCTCGATGGCCATTTAGATAGGTTTGATAAGGCTGCAGATGCGGCAGATCCTTTATCGTCCGGCTGGGAGTCTTGGCTGGTTCGTTCCTGTGCATCTGCACTTCCGCCTTGCGTTTATCAAGTATCGTGCAGGCTTTGAGTGAGACAATCGGGTTGGTATCACCAACCAGTTTGGCGATCAAATCAATCGGCAGCTCAGGATTGTCCAGAAGTCCAGCGCGCACCTCACTCGTCCAGTCTTTAGCCAGGCTGCACAAAACCTTCATCGCGGTCTTGGGATTGCTCGCCACAGCCTTGCGAATGTCGGGATTAGCATGGGTAGACAGCCACTTGAGAGTCTGTTCCGAACTGTTGGCCGAGCTGGCAACTCCAATCAACATCTCGTTGTTGTCACCGGTCTGCTCAGTGGTACCATCGAGATTGCCGGTGGTCGAAAAATCCGCGGTGATATCTTCTTCCTGTTCGGTGCTCAGATAAGCCCATTGGCTGAACCTTTGGTCATTATCGTATTGGAACGTACTGGAGGGTGGGGCCGCATAAGGCTGGGCGTATGGTTGCGGAACGGATGGAGATGATGGAGCGCCTGGAGAGGATGGCTGGTTGGTCTCCTCCGTCCTGTACGGACTGGAACCGCCTGGCGCTTTGGAAGAAGTATTCGGTTCCCTGACAGGCATATTATCCATTCGTTTGGGCACTCTCGAGGAAGACGTAGGCTCTTTGCGTTCCTCGGATGGAGTCTTTTCCATATTTGGAGTTGGAACTGATTTAGAAGTAGTAATTTCTCTGGATTCCTTAGCTGGTGTAGTTTTTTCCACTACTGGCGTCCTGGGATTCCGAATTTCCGTGGGAGTTGCAAGCTCTCCCGCGGCTGAACATTGAGCCTGAGATTCTCGGAGAAGAGACGGAAGTTCCCTGACAGCGGCAGCGAGTTCCTTAAAGGCTGGCATTTCGGTGGTTATCGCCTGCTGAGGATCAGGTGCTGTGGCTCTGGATTGCTTGACGGGTGCAGGTTTATCCGTCACAGGCGTCCTGGGAACCCCAAGCTCCTTGGGTGTGGCCAGGTCGCCAGGGTCCGAATTTTGAGCCGGGGCTTCTCCTCCGACGACAGGAGATGGAAGTTCCCTGACAGCAGCAGAGAGCTCCGAATAGGCTGTCATCTCGACGGTAATCGCTTGTTGAGGATCAGGTGCACTGGTTGAGTTCGCGCCTGGGAATTGAGGTACCGGCAGCTCCATTGATTCGCGAGATCTGTCTATCAGCCGGATTAGCTTGTCGAGTTGAGAGCACTCACTCTCCCGCTCAACAGAAACGTCAATTGGCGGACTTTGAGCCGATTGGATAAAGCTATTCAACTCTCGTTCAAACGTTTCGACTGGTTGCGCAGAGAGATGGTGCGACTCAGCAACCCTAGTGGCGAACTCGGTCTGAGTTAGGGCACCATCCGGCTCCATTAGCCAATCGTTGACCAGCGCTGTATCAGCGGAGTCATCCAGCATCGCAGCTTCATGCGAACGCTCGGCGTGTCTTCTTACCGTCGATGCATCTTTAGGCCGGGATCCGTGGTTCAGGTCACGATTTCTATCAGACGACCGATTGTTTTTGGTCTCTTCGTTGCTCATTGGGATCGACTTCCTCAGAGATATTAAGTTGAAGCATAAGTCTCTGGTCCATATGCCACATCCGCCACCAATTGTGTGTCTCACGACGCTCTCAACAAAGTGACGGCCATTTAAGCAGTTGTTTGGCTGATTTCGGGAGAATTGCGATAGCATCCCTCAAGAGTCTGTTTGGCCTCCCGATTTCAAGCTGATATCTCGATACTAAATTAAGGTCACCTGTTCGTGTTATAGGAAAAAGAATAAATTCGTACAGTCAAACCTAACCTGGAAGGTCCGAATTGCTGCCCTGCTTAACATTGCACAGCCGCCACAGTACTACCTTACAGACTATAAAGTGGGATAAAATCGGGCAAAACCTCAGTCAAAAATTACTAACGTCAATGTACATTTTCGACTACCCGTCCATCCACCATTTAAGGGAACGATTAAACAGCGAATTAGTGACTTCAAGTTTCGTCGCCTTAAATATAAGGATTGGGCTTCTAGAAATCGGTATTGAAAAACACTTAGCTGCTATAACGTCTAGGTTTATATTAGAAGCCCGATCCAATGTACCAAAACAGTGACACTGTCTAATTTTTCCGACTTTCAACGTCTAATTTATATGCTTTTCCAATACGAATATATAGGTTTGCATAACACCACGAACGGTTGCGGTGAGGAAAAATAAGAGTGGATTGAACCAAACTTAGAAGCCGGTACTATGTACCGCCTGCTTTTGACGCGGTTTACGGTATCTGGCAGGGAAACTCAACGGCGATAGTAGACATATGAGATGTGAATCCATTCCCGAACTGAAAAAGTTCCTGACCATACAAGAACAAGCGCTGGGCGTTCACAGCCCTGAAGTTGCGACCACAGTCTCGAAGTTGGCCGACCTCTATATGGATCGAGGCATGCTCGACGATGCAGAAGCTCTTTATAGAAGAGCTCTCGAAATTCGAGAGAAAGCCATTCCCTTCCGGCGCGAAGCGGAGGAAAGCAGACGCAGCCTCAATAAAGTGCTGGCGCTCAAAGCACGTGATCTAGATAAATTCAAAAACATAGGCAGCCAAATGAAGTCAGATGGAAGTGGTGCAACGCACTCCGGCAATGAGTCCTCCGCCAACCCGGTGGAAAGATCCTGGTGGAACCACCAATCAGGTCAATCCTCGAGCACACGAAGATCGGGTAGGGAGCGATATAGCGATTCACGTCAGTGCGGCTACGATACCTCCACAGCTCTTGATGAAGTGCCTCCATCTATGATGCTGACTCAATGCCCAATCGAACTGTCGGATGCAATCAATGAAGCGAGACTGGAAGCAGACTTGATTCGACAAGTCTCTGGCAGCTACGATCCTACGCTTGCTGATTGCTTAACCAAGTTAGCAGATCTCTACTGTAGGTCGAAACGATATCGAGACATGGAGCCGCTTTTGCTGGAAGCGCTACAGATAAGAGAAACCAGATATGGTACCGCTCATCAGCTTGTCGCCACCAGCTTGAAGAATCTCGCCCGTCTCTATTATTTTGAAGGCAAATATCATCGAGCCCAACCTTTGTTTGAACGAGCCCTTTTGATACGCCGTCGTATATATGGAAGCAAGCATGCCAAAGTCGCTGACATACTAGAGCAGTACGCAAAGCTTCTGGAAAAAACTGGTATCACTGAAGATGCTTCTGCAATGATAAAAGAAGCCGGCGAGATTCGTCGCCTGAGAAATACGTGGACCGCATTTTGATTAGCGCGAATGCTTTTTAGACTCTCACCTGGCGAACTTCATTGATTGAGATGATCACCGAGTGAGCTAGTTATGCGCGCGTCCGACCGGCACCGGCTGCGGTGCCCCTTCAATCGCAGTCTCTAGTTGCTGCTCGATCTTTTGCCAATAGTGGTCACGATGGAGCTGGTAGTATTCCATCGTCTTGCGGATCCCGTCTTCCAATGAAGTTTTCGGACGCCAGCCCACTGTCGTCGAAATCTTGGTGATATCCGAGTAGAAGTCACCTGGCTCCTGAGCTTTGCGCTCGGGAGAGAACTCAGCGAATCTCCATTTGCCCTGGCCGGCAACCGAGACTATCAGTTTGACCAGCTCGAGGAACGTGACTGGAATATCAGAACCCAAATTGAAAATCTCGCCCTGCGCCTCAGGGGTGATTGCAGACTGAAGAATGGCATCAACACAATCGTCCACATAACAGAAATCGCGAAGAATGCTGCCGTCGCCGAATACTTGAATCATGTCGTTGTCCATCGCCAGGCGGATGAACCAATTGCAGACACCGAATCTGGAGTGCATCATCTGCGACCGCGGACCATATATGTTGGTCAGACGCAGCAGAACCGACCGAATTCCGTGCACGTCGTTATAGACCTTAATAACCTTCTCAGCAGTAAGGTTAGAAATCTCATATATTCCCTTGGGATTCGTGGGAGCAAGCTCGTTGACAGGCAAGGTGACGGACGATCCGTATTGTCCTCTGGTGCCTGTATAAACCACGATGGCATC
>CAYTDR010000766.1:0-4417 GCA_964436185.1 uncultured Candidatus Obscuribacterales bacterium
AAAACAATAAATGCAGAAGCGACGAAGCGGTCTCGCTTTCTTCTAGTTAATTGCCTGGTTTTAGCCGCCGTAGGTTTCGCCAGTCATCCAGCTTTAGCGAACCCCGCACCAATTGGGAGCCCTGGATCCTCGGTGGTGCCGGTCTCTCTAAAAGCACTGCCAGGCATCTCAATTGCCGAAGAGCAACTCACCATCAAAGACGGAATGAAAGGTCAAATACCCTCTCCGGCTCCCGGCGGAGGCAAGATGGATGTGCCTGCCATCCAGTATCATGCGCGGTATCAGTTCGATAACACGACGGGGAAGCCTGCCACAGTGTCGGTCGGATTTCCCGTCATTGCCTACTCTGAAACCGCCGGCGGTAGCTATGGTGGTATCATGTCCCTGCGCGCCACCCTTGGCACCAAAAAACTCGAGGTCAAGGAAAAATCGATTTCGAAGCCAACAATTTACCCGCGAGCGAGGTTGGCTAGCGTAACTGCTGACCTCGAGAGAGCGAAGCTAGCTCTACCTGTAGCAGAGAGCGCGGGCTTCATCGATTTAGCAAAATTGGGAAACAGCCTTGCGACTGCGCGCAAAGCCTTAACTGCATCGAAAGCATTTTCCAACGCGAAAACAGACAGCATTTTAGACGTGCTCAAAACAGTCGCATTCGGCGAAGGCGATGAAAAGATTACATCGCAAAGCCTCATTTGGTATACGTTCGAACTCACGCTTCCCAATGGCAAATCTGAATCGTTGAGTGTCGACTATAGCAGTTTCGCGCCAGCTGGGGATGATTACTCTATTTCCTACATTCTCAGCACCGGAAGGTATTGGGGAAAGACAATCGGGAAACTGAAAATTGAGTTTCAATCTGATCCAGACTTTCTGAAACAGGGCGGAAAGTACGACATCCTGCCCAAAGGTTCGTTCTCGCGAAAGAAGGGCTCAAGTTTGTTCAAATTCGAAGGATTGAGCAAAACGCCCAACTTCGACCTGTACTTCAAGCGAGTACCGCGATAGCGTGTCGATTTAAATTTTGCGGCCGACAAAAATTCGGGCTGACCGATCGACGTCACCAGTTCCAATGTTATTGTCGAGGAACACGACTCCTTGGCCGGCTGCGGTAAACTGCCAAGCGGAGTCAGCCTTCATAATTGCCTCCTCACAACCCAGAAAGCCTACCCTGCTCGAAGTGCATAGACAAGATTGAGATTTGCTATTGAATAACTTGAGGCGTGTTCTGCACTCGATAATCGCAAATTAACTCATCCAGTGCCTGTTCAAAAGCAACGCTGAGATGGACATAGAAGACCCTCGCTGGTATCTTTGGTTGACTATACGGTGAAGCACACCGCAAATTGAGGGTTTAGCATGAGCGAATCACAGTCTCGTTCCGGCTCTAGAATCAAAGTTCAGCTTCTGATAGCGCTGATGGTGGCAGGGTTCTCTCTGTTCACATACTTCAGCCAAACACAGTACAACGAAGTTACTAATGAGAAGCAACACGTAGCCATCTCGACGCAGCAGGAAATTGCGCTCGGATTACAATCTGCGCCCTCCATGGCACGTGAGTATGGTGGCACATCAAACGATCCAAGAGGACAAGCATTGGTATCATCAGTGGGTAACGAGCTGGTAAACAAAACCGTTGCAGGCAAGTCACCGTACAGATTCACATTCAAGGTCTTGGCCGATGACCGAGTGGTCAACGCGTTTGCCCTTCCCGGCGGTCCTGTGTTCATTACTGAAGCGCTGCTGAACAAATTGAAAACCAGAGGCCAGCTTGCTGGAGTTCTCGGACATGAGATCGGTCACGTCCTGGCTCGACACTCAGCGGAGCACATCGCCAAAGCGCAGTTGACGCAGGGACTCACCGGAGCGGCCGTCATTGCCTCCTACGATCCTGACGATGCGTCCAGCCGCAATAGCGCCATGATCGCATCTGTGATCGGACAACTAGTGAACATGAAGTTCGGCAGAGATGACGAAATCGAGAGCGACAAGCTCGGCGTTAAACTCTCATCAGAAGCCGGTTACGACCCACGAGCGATGATTGAAGTCATGAGTATCTTGAAAGCTGCGTCACAGAGCAGAACGCCCGAATTCTTCAGCACCCATCCAAACCCAGACAACCGAGTAGAGCGCATCAAACAAGCAATCACCAAACTCTACCCAAACGGTGTACCCGAAGGACTGACCCCCTAGAACTACTTCTTGCCGATAAACACCGGTCCTCTTCTTTCGAATTCTAGCCCTGCGGATACGGCTAGCGCTGCTTGCTGCGAGGCAAATCGTTCTACGAGCCAAAGTCCCAAGTCGAGACTCGCTGTGATACCACTTGCGGTGATTATGTCACCATCATCCACAACGCGAGCTGCAATGTAGTTGACTTCCAGCTCCACCAGTTCTTGGACCGCGCTATGATTCGTAGTCGCCGGTCTTCCCTTGAGCAGTCCAGCATGAGCGAGCACGAGGGAGCCAGTGCAAACCGAAGCAAGTATAACGCCGGCAGAATTGCAATCTTGCACAACATTCAAAATAGTTTTCTTCTGAACCTCAGACCACGCTCCCTGAGCCGATCGAGCCAGCCACCCACCGCCGGGAACGATTAATAGCTCTGGGTTGTCCTCAGCGGAGAAGCAACCATCCGGCACTAGCTTGACTCCGTGCGCACTGGTCAATACATCTTGCTTGTAGAGAGATCGAGTTTGCACCTCAAATCGCCCCATACTCAGCGCTTCAAAGACGCCGAAGAAATCGAGTTCGTCGAATCCATCAAAGAGAAGTGCTTGTATTTTCATTCAGACTCAGGGCTCTCCCGGATTGCGGTGGACAGCGTTGACTAAAGTCATCGCCGCTTGTGCGACAGAACTCCGAATTCAAAATGATCACAACACTCGCCACCTTTGCAGTACTTTGGCGATAATGCGAGAGCCATTGTTAGATCCACGGCCGCACCTTTCGCATCTTTGAGTGGCTTCTTTGCCAGACCTCTATAGTAATAGTCCGCAAAGGTCTCAGCCCTCAGGTTTGCTGCTATTTTGTAGTCAGCAGTCGCAGCGTTCACGTTTTTTAGTCGTTGGTTAAACCTGGCTCTTGTAAGGTATGCACGAGGCGAAGTTGCATTATGCTTAATATTTGTGGCAAAGTCATTGAGCGCATTACGCGATTCTCCGATTTTCGCATACAAATTTCCACGGCGTAAGAATATTCCCGACTCAGGTTCTACACCTAAGAAGATTGCTTTGTTGAAGTCAGACATTGCGCCCGAGTTGTCATTCAAACGTTCCCGAACTGAGCCTCGACACTGGTAGGCCAAAGCAAAACTCGGCTCCATCGAAATTGACTTCGAAAAATCATTCTGCGCTCCTCGAAGGTCTCCACTTCCCTCTCGAATGAAAGCCCGTGCACAGACTATGTATGGACTAGCAGGATCAAATTGAACAGCTCGGTTAGCATCTTCAACAGCCCGACCTGACTCTCCTAATTCAAACCGACATTCCGCCCGAAGCCAGTATGCATTAGCGTTGTTTGGTTCTAGCTCGAGGGCTCGATTCACGTCGTCAATTGCGCCCAGCAAGTCGCCATGCTCATTCTTCAAGTAGGCACGCAATCGATAGTTCCTAGCCTCATTGGGGGACAACAAAATCGCTCTGTTGTAATCTAATATCGCGAGCTGCCACTCCCGGAGAGAATCATACGTCCGTCCTCGCAGACTATAAAGCTCAGCGATACCATAAAAAGTCCTGTCTATGGCAGTGGAGAAATCAGCTAGCGCCTTTTTGTAGTTTTTGAGTTCGAAGTAAGCTGTACCTCGATCAGTCAAAATGGCCGCTTCGGCGGAGAATGACAAGCTCTGGTGTTCTCGCTTTAGCTGCTTGAGAGCGGACGAGCAATCATCGATTGCTTTCTCGTACTCTGTTAGCGCAAAATGCCTCGACCCTCGAAGGAAATAAGGTTGCCAACTCGGTCTCACCATAAGAGAAGCTGTATAGAGCCTAATTGCCCGGCGCGGGTCTTTCTCTTTAACGCCCAGATCAAAAAACTTTTTGGCCTGCCTGAATTTAAACTGTTCGCTCAACTCCTTGCTCAACTGTTCGCTCAGACCAGAGCCACCAGCGATCAAGCCAATAACACAACTGCCTAGCACGAGTATCAGGTGGGTCCTCATGAATACATTATTGAATCGAAACTCTCAACTGAGAATCGTGTATCCCCCACTGACCGACTAAGTTTCAGCGTGTCATTGCTTCGCCACAGAGCCCGTCCATTTTGTAGCGCAGGCGCATTTAGAGCCCTTCAGGAAGCGTTCTCCTGAAGGAAGCAATTGCACGGACACGGTAGAGTTACCTGAAGGAATGCAATTGCACGGACACAGGTAGAGTTACCTGAAGGAATGCAATTGCACGGACACAGGTAGAGTTACCTGAAG